>CAZDVF010000384.1:1679-2922 GCA_964508725.1 uncultured bacterium
TCCATCCCCCTCACACATTAAACCGAAAGTCGATGATGTCGCCGTCCTGCACCAGATAGGTCTTGCCCTCCAGGCGGACGGTTCCTTTTTTGCGGGCTTCGGCGTACGAACCGGCTGAGATCAGGTCGCCGTACGCGACCACTTCCGCACGGATGAATCCCTTTTTGATGTCCGAGTGGATCGCCTCGGCTGCGTCCACAGCGGCGGTGTTCTTCCGGATGGTCCAGGCTTTGACTTCGTCCTCGCCCACAGTGAAGAATGAGATGAGACCCAGCAGCGCGTACGACCGGCGGATGACCCGGTGCATGGCTGGTTCGGCGATACCGTACTCGTCGAGAAAAGCCGCCGCATCGTCTTCAGACATCAGGGTGATTTCGCGCTCCAGCATCCCCCGCACAACTGCGGTATCCACGTGTGCGAATCCGTTCCCGGTATCCGGTATCGTGTCATCATCGTCCGCATTGTTGAACAGGACCAGGACGGGTTTGGCAGAGAGAAAGGTGAATCCCCGCAGTTTGGGATGCGCAGATGTTTCCGGGTCAGTCCTCAGCGGTTTCTCCTGATCCAGCACATTGCGGCAGGTTTCGAGCAGGGCAAGCTCCTCCAGATCCACCGGCCGGCCGCGATCCTTCTCCTGATTCATGCGTTCGATCCGCTTTTCAGCGACGACCAGGTCGGTGAAGATCAGGTCCTCTTCCACTTTTCTGAAATCGGCGGATGGATCGGCCGGCCCGGAAAAGCTGTCGGCAAAATTTCGTACCACGTGAATCAGTGCGTCGCAGTCGCGCACCCGGGTCCAGGTTGCTTCCTGTGCGGCGCGCTCTTTCCGGAGATCGGTTCCAGGCAAGAAATAGGCGACCTGGGCGCAGGTTGTTTTGCGCGGATTGTACATGGATGACAGGCGGTCGATGCGCGCGTCAGGAACCGGAACGGTTCCGATGTGGTTTTCGTGTACTTTCTCCGACGCGAAGGCGACTCTGGTGAGTGATTCGAAAAGTGTTTTCTTGCCGGACTGGGCCAGTCCGATGATGCCGAGTTTCATTCCTGCTGTTCTCCGATCCTGAATGCTGTGATGTCAAGGGGAGTCAGTTTACACAAAGCGGACTATAATTGCAAGGGGTATTTGTCCCTTTTGATTTTTATAAATGGGCCGGATCTCTGCCCACCAGTCCGCTCAAAGTGTGCGCAAAGCCTCACTTGACTTTGTCGCAGAATCCGGCTATCTTTGGTTTTGTGGCCTGAC
>CAZDVF010000385.1:0-2895 GCA_964508725.1 uncultured bacterium
TCCCGTTCAAAAAGAAAAAATTCGATTTCCGGACCGACGTAATAGGTTAATCCCATCTCTTCAGCCCGCTTCAGCGTGCGCTTCAAAACGCCTCGGGGATCCCCCTCAAAAGGTTGCTCACTGGGCAGATAGACGTCACAAATAATCTGTGCGGATCGTCCATTCTTTTCAGTCCACGGCAGAATTGAAAACGTGTCAACATCCAGTTTGAGCAACATGTCAGACTCACATAGTCGCGCAAATCCTTCGATAGATGATCCGTCAAACCAGATCCCGTGCTTAAGAGCGCTATCCACCATGCTTGCCTGGATAGTCACTTTTTTCGACTCACCGGTAATGTCAGTAAAAAGCAGATAGATAAAGTCAATTCGTTCAGCTTCGATTCGCCCTAGCATTTCTTTCTCGTTCAAACGGACCTCCTTTTCTTTGATTTTTTAAACTGAATAAACCAGACAAACAATGAGCATGCCACCAATAACTCCACTAAGTGCAATAAGAGGGCCAAACTGGACAGGGCGATTTAAAAATATTGAAGCGGACACATCATCTTGTTTCTTCACGCCTTGTCGCCCAAAAATCCATTTTAGCCTTAATCCAAATAGGAATATAAAATCAAACCTGATAACTCATTTTTGTAGAACTATTATAATTTCCAGACATTTTTGTTGTCGCAAGCCCAATGTCACTCACAGCAAATGCCACCCCCTCAGCAGTCGGAAAACCAGAAAAACGAAACACTTGACATCGATCAAACAATTTTGTATCTTTGAATTAAAATTAAGACAATTTTGTTTGAGTTGCCCGGGAAAAAATGGCCGTGTCTGAAAAAAAATCCGCAAAAAAAAATAAATCTGACGGATCAGGCATCTTGCTCAAGAAGCTGGACCTGCTCATGTTAATTAATCAGGCGTTGAGCCGTAATCTTGATTTGCACGATGCCCTCCTTGCAGCGCTGCACATCCTGCAGGATTCGTATAACGTCATCTCCGCCGCAGTGCTGTTGATGGAGTCAGAAGGCAAGGCCCTTCGTGCTCGCTCCTCCATTGGTTGTGAAGAAATCGATCCGGACGAGAATTGGCTAAAGGGGCATTCTGTTCTTGGACAGATCGCTTCCACCGGACGACCGGTTGTCATTCCACGCATCAGCCGTGAACCGGATTTCACCAAAGAGATCCGCGCATTCATCCCACAAACGTCACGCGATCAGACATTCATCGGTGTGCCCATCGCACTGGACTATAAAACCCTGGGCGTTCTGGTAATTTTTCTCGCTTACAGCACCAAAAGAGACTATGACCGCGCCCTGAAACTAATGACGTTGGTCGCCTCGGCGTTGCTGCATCCCATTCACGTGCAGCACGCAGTAAACGCAGAACGAGAGGCTCTTCTTGATGAAAATGTGCGTCTCAAGCAAAAACTTCAGGAAGAATTCCGTTTCCACAATCTCATCGGCAACAGCCACGAAATGCGCGACGTCTACGAACAATCGGCGCGCGTATCGCGGACGAATACAACAGTATTGTTGCGGGGGGAATCGGGTACAGGCAAGGAACTGGTGGCCGAGGCAATCCACTACAACTCGTTGCGGAGTGAAGGCCCGTTTATCCGGGTCAACTGCGCGGCTATCCCGGAAGGTCTCATCGAATCTGAATTTTTTGGATACGAGAAAGGCGCCTTTACCGGCGCGACTGACCGGAAAAAGGGGCGTTTTGAGATAGCCCATCATGGCACGATCTTTCTGGATGAAGTTGGCGAACTCTCGCCTATGACTCAGGTCAAGCTGCTGCGCGTTCTTCAGGAGCAGGCCTTCGAACGGGTTGGTGGAACCGACACAATTAAAGTGGACGTTCGCATGATTGCCGCAACAAACGCGGACCTCGAAGAACTCATGCACTTGGGACGATTCCGCGCCGATCTCTACTACCGGCTGAATGTTTTCTCCATTTTTCTACCGCCCCTCAGAGACCGGAAAACCGACATCCTGCTTCTGGCCGATCACTTCATGCTCAAGTACGGACGGCGCCTGGGCAAAGCCATCAAGCGGATCTCAACTCCGGCCATCGACATGCTCATGCGCTACCACTGGCCTGGCAACGTCCGCGAGCTGGAAAACTGTATCGAACGGGCCACGATTGTATGTGAAGACCAGGTCATTCACAGCTACCACCTGCCCCCCACGCTGCAAACGGCCGAGAGCAGCAACACAATTCCCAGCCTGTCGCTGGACGAGGCCGTTGCCTCGTACGAGAAAGAGATCATCCAGGATGCATTGAAATCAACCCGCGGCAACCGGGCCCAGGCCGCCCGCCTGCTCAGTTCGACAGAACGGATCATCGGCTACAAAATCGGGAAATACAACATCGATGTGACGCGATTCAAAGGATAAAAATCAGGAGAGAAAAGACACCCGCCGAACCTTCACCACATAATCCATCTTAATAACTAAACTTTGGCAAATTTGGCCATATCTGCGACTCAATCCCATTTAATCCTATTTGTCATTCCCGAAATCTTGTATCAGAAATCCAGGGGTGGGGTGCCCCCCCCTAAAACCCTGGATTCCCGCTTACAAACGCGGGAATGACGACTTTTCTGACTCATTGCATTTGATCACGAGGCTCTACTTTAAAATGGTTTATCCTGTTTCCCAAAAATGTGCTTTGCCAAAATTCAGTTAATAATTTAGGAATCACCACGTACTCTTGGGGCGCCGCGTTCCGAAACGGACGGGACACGGCGCATTCTTGGTCACGTACCGTTTGAGCTGTTTGCACCAGACAGCCGAAAACGTACGGCAGCTTCCTGCGCCGTCAATGTCTTCGTCTTTGGGAAAATCGGCGTGCTCGCAGCGAAAATCGCAAAACTGGATGCCGGACGAAGTCACGCCCGCATTAT
>CAZDVF010000386.1:0-2881 GCA_964508725.1 uncultured bacterium
AGCCAGTTTCAGTTGGTTTTTTAATCCTTTCTTTGATGACTGTGGTGAACTTGGGGTAAAATACGCATTTCCTCCGGAGTTCTCAAGTCCGAAACGGATTTCAATCAGCTTGAAATTGAAAAAGGGGGATGAACAGCAGCTTGTTCTTGTTGTCCGAGACAACGGGATGGGTTTTTCCACGCCATTGAATGAGGTGACAGGAGAGATGCTGGGCCTGCGACTCGTGACCATCCTGGCTGAAGATCAATTGCAGGGCCAAGTCTCTGTGTCACGGTCTGGAGGAACCACGTTCCGGATTACGTTTCATAGGACTTGAAATCCATTATCGACATTCCTTCAATTCCAACATCCATTCCTGCCAGCAAGGAGACTACATTTCAATGTTTGGACACGTTCAGCGATGCTTTAAGACAGAGTTTCTCTGAATTGTTCTCGTAATGTGTCGGCCAGATCCCAAAGGATTTTGCTTTTTCGTTGGATGATTTCCCAAGAGGTGTCCAGGTCCTCTGGCCGTTTGAGAAGAATACCCATCGATTCGACAACGCCGCCCGGCCCAGAGTAAACGCCCGGCATGATACGAAGCTCACCACTGTTTTCATCCACGCTAGAAAGAGTCAACGCGTATCCGAAGCCCTTGCGCCACCAGTCATCTCGGTCGCCTTGTTCGAGGCAGCGGCGGCGTACTGGATCGTCCAGTATCGTAAGCAGGGCGTCAGGAACGTGGCGTTCCTGCGCCAGAAAACGCCTCTCTTCATTGTCTCGCAGCGACGGGGTGGTCCTTAACCGTCCAATTTCATCTTGGGTCAAAAGTCCTTTCTCAATTTTCCGGAGAATGGTATCCAAATAGTTCCAGTCCATATCGGTCATGATTTCAGTCAGATCGCGGAATGCCGTTTCGAGCAAGACATCCACAGGTTTGAGAACCTGGCTGAAGAAGCCCGGCATACGCAAGAGATCCTGAACCGGATGCTGAAACCGAACGGACAAGCCGCGGCCATCTCTGTTCCAATCCCAATGCGGAAAGAGTTCAACAAAGAGTGTCCCTTCCGGAAATGTCTCTTCGAGACGACCTTTGATCCACCCGGACAGGAGATGCATAAATTGGTTCTCTCCGAGCAGACGGCGCTGGGGTAGCGTGAGTGATGCAGCGTCGATCCACCTTACGTGCAGATCCACACCATTTTGATGGAAGGAGGGCCAACCCCAGAGCATGGAGTGCCATTTGGTGGGAATGCTCTGAAATCCCGTCACTTCCTCCATGCTTCCCCAAGACTTGGGCGACCAGTTGTAGCCCGCGCAAACTTTTTCAATGCCGGGCCGTTGGCTGATCTGGTCCAGCACTGAAGCCCAGAGTTCCATGAGTGCGTCGCCCTCTGTATCGGGAATCCGCTCCGGTGCAGGCAGATACCGGTCAGGACTCATCTCAGTCACCATGACGTGGACATCGGTTGTGTAAGGGCTGTAGACCGAGACTACTGCCCAGGGATGTCCATCCACTATCAGGGTTGCCACAGCGCTGGATTTAAGTTCCGCTACCAGGGTGTGTAAATCCAGCGCATCTTGGGGACGGATTCGGCTGCCGGGATACAATTCAGACTTCCCTTGCTGCAGATAGGGGAAGAGGGGGATTGTCAATTCGAGAACACGATTTGAAAGCATTGTGGTGTCAGTCTTTCTGTTTGGTATCCGTCTTTTCTTTAAGCAGTTCGGCTATGCCCGCAATGTTGCCCGATACACCTGTGGCTTTGCAGGGCAGAAAGATCTTTGTCGACTGACCGTCAGCAATGGCTTGCAGCATCTCCAGGTATTTGATGGCGATCAGTCCGCCGGAACGAGGTTTAACATGCCTACGGCATCCTGCACATCATCCGCCCAAATGAAAATTCGGTTATACGGTTTGATCGTGTAGTAATTTTGAGGATAGACAATCTGCCGTGTGGTCATGTCGGCGCAAAAGCGTTCGATCCAGCCGTATCTTTGTGAGGATGACAGTTTGTGTCCTGCGATCAGTTTCTTGGTTATGCCGTGAAGTTTGACGCACATGCGGAATTCGTATCCCGTCAGCGTCATGGGATCTGCCCACGCGCCTCTTCCGTTCTCTACCGCATCCTTTCCGCATTGTTGCAGCAGGATGAGATCCATGTGTTTGGGCAAGCTGGGAAAGATGGGGAAGGACGCGGCCCAGCCGGAATCGACCATGAGCAGGTTGAAGGTCGCCCTGTCTTTGCGCGGCATACCTTCAAGTTCCTTTGCACTATACGACGGAGCCATGTAGGCCAGCAGGCGACCGTAGTGGTCGAACGTTTCGTCTGCCGCCCTGAGATACACAGACCGTTTCCGTCCGCTGGGTTTGGTCAGCTTCTCTTTCAGCATTTTCTCGAAAGCTGCGGTTGCTTTAGCACCCTGCTCTTCCTGAAGCGTACCGGCGTGTCCGGTCACGAGTTTGGGGTGGAGATAGGCGGCAAGTCCGTCACTGACGGGCGCTTTGCCCGCGCGGATCCATGCCGCCAGTTCGGCCAGGTTGGCATCCTGCCTGGATGGCTTGCTGTTCCCCGGATAGTGGACCTCCGGCGTGTCGATGCTCAGCATCCGGATCGAGATGGAGACGTAGGGCGTATCTCCGTCCGTGGCGCGCATGTATTTTTTCTTACCCAGACTGTCAAGCTCAAATCCCCGGGGATCCCAAAATATTTTCACAGCGGACATTGTCTGTCCCTCCATAGTGCGACCGTCGTATGCCTGTGCTCCATAATGATACAACTGCCAGAGATGTCTTGCGGCATCCGATCTGATTAAGTTATAATGAGATATGCATTCCCGCCAAGATTTGATTGATCTTCAAACCACTGGCTCTGCCAGTGGTTCTCGATCCTAAACTGGA
>CAZDVF010000387.1:0-2876 GCA_964508725.1 uncultured bacterium
GTGGCGCTGGCCCGGGCCATTATTCTGGAGCCCCAGGCGTTGTTGTACGACGAGCCGACGACGGGGCTGGACCCCATTACCACTCGCTGGGTGAACACGCTGATGCGAACTATCCACGAGAGTCTCAATGTGACGTCCATTATTGTAACGCACAACCTTCAGAGCGCCTTTGATGTGGCTGATCGCATTGCGTTTCTTTACCGCGGCCGGATCAAGTTCGTCGGTACGCCCGACGAGATCCAGGATTGCGGAGACCATATCGTGCAGGAATTCTTACGAGTGAAGGTTTGATCTCATGACACGACGAAAGAAGGGATTGAAAGAGCTGCGCGTGGGCCTGTTCATCCTCCTGGCGCTGGCTATCATGATCGGCGGCGTCTTCTTTATCGGAGGCAAGGGGACCCTGTTCGGCGGCAAGGTTCACTACAAAATCCTGTTTAGCTCCACCAGCGGATTGTACGAAGGCGATCCGGTTCTGCTCACGGGCGTCGAGGTTGGCAATGTCTCGTCCATTGGTTTTCCGCAGTCGCTGGAAGAGCAAAAGATTCTCATCGAGATTTCTGTGGGAAAGGACATTTCTTCCCGAATCCGGAAGAATACCCGCGCCCGCGTGGCCTCTGCCAGCCTGGTTTACGGCAAGGTGGTGGAACTCACCATGGGCAGTACGGATCAGCCGGAGATTCCGCCGGACGAGTTTATACCCTCGGAAGAAGGAATCGGATACCGCGGGATTGTGGATTCAACTTCGGCGATGGTGAACGATATCCGCCGCGTGCTGTCGAAGCTGGACGGTGGCCAGGGGGCGGCCGCCATGCTGCTCAATGAACCCCTGCGGATGCGCGAGACTCTGGACAATCTGTGCGTCGCGACACGAAGTCTGGCCGGCATGATGGAGCGGCTGGAAAAAGGAGAGGGCGCGCTGGGTTCAATGCTGTCCGATTCCGTGGATCTCGAACCGGTCCTGGACGACTTCAGGCAGGCAGCGGACAACCTGGAGACGGCCACCCGAAACCTCAAGGGGAATGAGAGTGTTCTGGGACGGCTCATCAACGATGCTGAATACGGGAAAAGTGTGACTGCTGATCTCCAATCGGCCATCCGCTCTCTGGCCAATGTGACGGCCAAGATCGATTCAGGTCAGGGGACCCTCGGCGGCCTGATCAACGATCCGGAACTGTACAGAGGCCTGGAGGACGTTGTTTTGGGTGTGCGCAAGAGCCGTGTCGCCAAGTGGCTCATTCGGAACAGGCGGAGCGCCGGTGAGAAGGTCCGGGAGAAAACTGAGGCGGAAGAAGATCTAAAGCGTTGAACCGTCGGCCAATTATCCATTCCCTCAATAGATTGGGGGGATGTATACAGTCATATTTATCAAAATTTGAGGACAAGGCATGATCAATTCGTTGCCGCAGTTTGCGATTTTACTTTTTTCAATTGTGTTTCACGAGGTGGCCCACGGCAGGGTAGCCTTGTGGCGGGGCGACACAACCGCCCGCGATGCGGGCAGGCTGACGTTGAATCCCCTGCCGCACATCGACCTGTTTGGGACGATTCTCTTCCCGCTGTTTCTGGTTGTCACGCGGTCGTCGGTCCTTTTTGGCTGGGCCAAGCCGGTGCCGGTGAATCCCTGGCGATTCAAAGAGACGAAGAAGGACATGGCTCTGGTGGGCGCTTCGGGTCCGGCCAGTAATATCTTGTTGGCCGTTTTTGCCGGCATCTTTTTTCGTGGCGCTCTTTCCACGTTGGGATCAAGTCACGTTCTGACCCAGACCCTGTTTTTTGCTGTGTACATCAATCTGGTGCTGGCCGTTTTTAATCTGGTTCCTATTCCGCCTTTGGATGGATCGAAAATCGTCATGGCGTTTCTGCCCGATGAGTTGGCTGTCAAGTACAGCCAGATTGAGCGGTTCGGATTCCTGATTATCTTCGGGCTTTTTTTTCTGGGTCTATTTCGATTGATCATATTTCCTGTGGTCAAAGTGTTATTGGTGCTAATCATCGGGTTTTCTCCTTTTTAGTTGAGTGAACCCGTTTTTCTAAAAATTCATTCAGTCAAATGATCCTGTAAACTTATGCGTCGAATAGGCATGCGCCATTATCTCCATTCCGAATAAGTCCATTGCACTGATTTGACCGAATAGTGAGGTGACATGAATTCGATCCTTGCCTATTTTTCAGAGCATCCGGTTATCACGGCCGTGGGACAATCCCTTTTCATTCTTTTGGCAACGGTCATCGTTGGCAAATTGGTCTCTACCATCGAAAGGGTGCTACTCCGTCGGCTTGTCGGCCGGACCAAGACTGATCTGGATGACAGTCTTCTCGATATTCTTGGGCACGCAACAACAAAGGTTATCTGGGTGATCGGTTTCTATATCGCCCTCCATGTTCTCGATACACTGATACCTGATGCGGCGATGCCGTACAGCGACGGACTGCTCTATATTTTTGTTGTTTTTGTCGTTGCGGGCAGCGTCAGCCATGTTCTCCAGCTTATTCTAGACTGGTCAAGTGCTCGGTGGAGCAAGTCTTCCAGCGGTCGGATTCAAAACGAATTTGGTCCTCTGTTTCGGCGGTTGATCAGCATTGTAGTCTATACGATGGCCATTGTCTTTATCCTGAAGAAATTCAATCAGGATATCAGCTCGGTCCTCGTGTCGCTGGGTGTCGGTTCACTGGCCGTGGCCCTGGCGGCCAAGGATACTTTGGCCAATATGATTGCCGGTTTCACGATCATGACGGATCGCCCTTTTCGTATCGGCGACCGTTTATTACTTGAATCGGGTGAAAAGGGTGATGTCTATGACATCGGTCTGAGAAGCACTAAAATCCTAACGTTTGATAACACATTGATTGTTGTTCCCAATCAGCAAATTATC
>CAZDVF010000388.1:0-2876 GCA_964508725.1 uncultured bacterium
CATGGGATCAGGCAACGCTGTTATGAACGATTTCGATGCAAAGCGGTTGGAAGATAACAATGTGAACGGGGAGGCTTGCTTCACAGTGGAACTCATCCGCAAGACCGGTGCAAACATCGCCTATCCCCGTCTGGTCATGTGGATCACCCAATCCACTTTCGTCCCGGTGAAGATCGATTACTTTGACGAGGACAACCCGGACAAACCGATCAAGCGCCTCACCCAGAGCGACATCCGGGACATCCAGGGCGTCCCCACAGCCATGAATATGGTCATGGAGAACCTGGCCGACGGCACCCGCACCGAAATGGAATTCCTGGACATCACATACAATATCGATCTGGACGACGCCCTGTTCACCGAACGCGGACTGAAGCAATGAAGCAATTGATATTTATTCTCCTGATCGGACTGGTTCCGGGCTCTCTCCTGCCCCAGCAGCGCGTGGATCTCTTCGGTTACTTCGAATCGCAGTTTATGGGCGCGCGTATCGGCGGGCGCTTCATTCAGATGCAGTCGAACAAATTAAGGATGGATCTGGAAAGCAGCGTCTCGGACAAGGTCGCCTTCGGCGCCAATGTGAACGCCATCACCTTTCACGGCAAAACCCGTTGGGAAATTCTGGAGTACCTTCCCGATCGGGTGACGGCCGATATTCCGGCGGAACTGAGACCACTGTATGTCCTCCCGTTTGACGACCGCATCGTTCTGGACAACGCCTGGGTCCGTCTCTCGTTCAAACACGCGGATGTCACGCTGGGCAAGCAGCAGATCTCGCCCGGCGTCGGATACGCCTGGAATCCCACGGACATCTTCAACACCAAGGATCTGCTGGACCCGACATACGAACAGCCGGGCCACAATGCTGTGCGGGCAGACATCCCCCTGAGTGGTCGATGGACTGTCACCTCACTTTATTCTCCTGAAGAGACCTGGACACATTCGACCAAACTCCTTCAGGTCAAAGGAGGACTCTCACGATTCGACATCCACATCTCGGCAGCCGAAACCATGTGGCGGTTCCACGATTACACGGCGTTCAACGCGGACCTGATGAATCCCGGATTTGTAGAGCAGCCCGAGAAACGGCGCATGCTGGGACTCAGCACAGCTGGAGAGCTGCTGGGATTGGGCGTGTGGACCGAATACGCCCGCAACTGGATGGATCGGAGTGCTGACTTTACCGAATGGGTGATCGGTGCGGATTACACGTTTGACTCAGGGACTTACGTCATGTCCGAATTCTACCGCAATACATTGGGAAAAACGAAAGCGGACAACTACACATTAAACGACTGGATGCGTTTTCTGTCCCAGGAGCAGAAGGCCGTGGCCCGCGATCAGATCTACGTCCTGGTTCAGCATCCGGCCACTGATCTGTTGTCTGTAGGACTGTCAACCATCTGCACTGTCACGGACGGCAGCGCGGCCCTCCTCCCCACGCTGAACTGGACGCCCTTCGAGAACGTGGAAATCCTGGCGTACATCAATCTCTACGCGGGTAAAGCGGAAGCAGCGTTCAATTCGCGGATGGGAAACGGCGGCCTGGTTCGCGCGCGGATCTATTTTTAATCCGACAAACGAATGGAATTGATCTGATGCGGCAAGAACAAGCGGCAAAAAAAGTGAAAACAATTCTCATCCTCGGAGGGTACGGCAACACAGGCCAGTGCATCGCCGCGCAGCTTCTTCAGCATTCGGATGTGCGCGTCATTTTGGCTGGACGGAACCGGGACAAGGCTGAACAACTCGCCAACGAGCTCAACACCGCATCGGGTGAAAACCGTGTCTCCGGCATGATGGCGGACATCTCAGACTCAAACGGACTGGTTTCAGTATATCGCAAAGCAGACC
Organism: uncultured bacterium; assembly: GCA_964508725.1. GTDB lineage: Bacteria > Zhuqueibacterota > QNDG01 > QNDG01 > DSAB01 > CAZDVF01. Next base: position 1,855 of record CAZDVF010000388.1, read on the forward strand.
TGGTGGTCATGGCTGCCAGCCCTCTGGATCACGGCGAATCAGTGGCCCGTGCAGCACTCGCGGCAAAAACAGATTACATGGACATCCAGTATTCACCGGAGAAAATTCGACTGCTCAGGGCCATGACTGGCCAAATCACACAGGCCGGCTGCTGTTTTGTCACAGACGGCGGATTCCATCCCGGCCTGCCCGCGGCCATGGTCCGGCTTGCTGCGCCCCGATTCGATCGATTGGACAAGGCCAACGTGGGCAGCGTCATCCAGATTAATTGGTCAGACATGGATTTCTCGCGTGAAACATTTATCGAAATCCTTTCGCTGATCTCGATGACTGACTGTAAGGTGTGGAAAGACGGCCGCTGGAAACGCCATCTGCTTTTCGGCATGGCGGGCATGCGGAAGATGGATTTCGATCCTCCCTTCGACCGGCAGTGGTGCGTGCCCATGGGGCTGGAAGAAATGCGCAGCCTGCCGGAACAGTACCCGTCGCTTCGGGAAACCGGATTCTTCGTGGGCGGTTTTAACGGATTCGTGGACAACGTCATTCTTCCCATTGCCATCCTGTGGATGTCTCTGTTTCGTCGCGTCGGACAAAACACGCTGGCCACCCTGCTGGAGTGGGGGCTGAAGCGCTTCTCCAAACCGCCGTTTGGAACCCGCCTCAAACTCGAAGCTTCCGGAATGCGGAACGGAATCGATCACACCGAAACGCTTCTGATCAGCCACAGGGACGGATACATGCTCACCGCCATCCCGGTCGTCGCCTGTATCCTGCAGATTCTCGACGGAACGGTCCGTCGTCCGGGTCTTTGGATCCAGGCGCACATTGTCGAGCCGGTGCGATTCTTCCGCGAAATGGAGCGCATGGGCGTCTCCATCACCCGAAAGGAAGAAACCGGATGAGCCGCTTTCTCTTCACGACCTTGCCACAGCTAACCGGGCGCAACAGAATCGGGGGCATTGAAGCTCCCCGCCGCCTGCCTGCCCAAGGCAGACGGCGGGGAATCTTCATCTGTAAGGAAA
>CAZDVF010000389.1:0-2876 GCA_964508725.1 uncultured bacterium
CGACTCAGCGGTGAGGATGTCACAATTATTATTGACTCTGACATTTCTCGAATAGAAAAGCGAAAATAGTATAATACATGTGAGAAATGTTGCATTTGAAATGCCATAATGCAATATATTAAGAGTCAATTACAAAAACAAATAAAAAATAGTTGCAATCAGCAGATTTATTGTGTATCTTAATAGCAGTGCCATTTAAATAGGTAATAATTGCGAGGATTTGATCAGTATTGCCAGTATTAATTGAATCTGCCAGCGAGCGCATTCCCCGCTGCTTGCGGCGGGGAGCTTCAATACCCCGATATGAAAAGTATTGCCATTGGTTTTAAATGCCTCTTTGATTAGTTGAAACGCGAAGGATTTAACAATGGCAAACGAAAAAATACTGATTGTTGAAGACGAGACAATTATCGCTCTGGACATTAAGCTCATTCTTGATGAATTGGGTTATAATGTGACGGCGATGATTGCGTCGGGTGAAGATGCCATCCGAAAAACTGAAGAGATACTGCCAGATCTTGTATTAATGGATATTAATTTGAAAGGTAGAATTGATGGCCTGCGTGCGGCTGAGGTTATTCAGAATCAATTTAAAATTCCAGTGGTCTATGTGACAGGATATACTGACGATAAAACATTGAACATTTTAAGACAATCAAAATCAGCTGGATTTATACCAAAACCCTTCAACGAAATCGAACTCCATTCGATCATCATTTTAGCTCTGCAAAGCAGAAAGCTAAGACTCCAGTATCAGCAATCCAATAAGGACAAATAGTACATCCTCCAATTTAATTAATCATCATTGCTGTTTTATTTTGTGATCAGTTATATGCCCGTTTTCAAATTCGAGGCGCATTAATCTGTCGGATTTTGTTCTCCCTGCGTATGTAAAAAACACGAAATGAATCATATCTGATTAAAAAAAGGCGCAACAAAGTGCGCCTTTTTTAGTGACAGGGTAGCGGTCTCTACGATAGTTTTTCAAGTTCCCCTGATCGAATACATTGGGTACATACATAGATCCTTTGCGGTTTTCCCTTAATAGTCGCACGCACCTTTTGCAGATTTGGCAGCCACCGTCTCTTTGACACATTGTGGGCATGGCTGATTTGATTGCCGCTCATGGGTCCTTTGCCGCAAATTTCACATCGTCGAGCCATTGGTTTCCTCAAGTTCTTGGCATTTGTCATGAAGATCAAGACCGGTAAGTATACAAAAAAATTTAATTAAAATCAAGATGTCTTTATCAATTTCTTTACACTGTCATAAAAGAGCTTGCAGTTCGAAGTGATAGAGATTAAATTGGTTGCAGGATGGATTCTCAATTGAGTCAATACACAGGACATGTTTGCCTTGCACCGATGGCTGGCTTTACGGACAGTGCATTCCGCCGGATTGCGAAAACCCATGGAGCGTCTCTCGTATTCAGTGAATTGATCAGTGCTGATGGTCTTGTCCGTGACAGTGTGCAAAGTTACAAGCTGGCTACCTTTCACTCCAAAGAACGCCCAGTTGGAATTCAGATCTTTGGATCCGAACCGGATGTGATGGCCAGAGCGGCGGCGCTGATTGAAAAGTTATCTCCCGATTTTATCGATCTTAATTTTGGGTGTCCCGCCAAAAAAGTGGTGCGACGTGGCGCCGGTGCAGCGATCCTGAAGGATTTACACAAGATGCGGCGTATTGTCCGTGCAGTTGTTGCCAGTACATCAATACCAGTCAGTTGCAAAATCAGAAGTGGATGGGATAAATCCAAAGTTGTGGCTGTCGATGCAGCGCAGATTTGCGAGGAAGAAGGCGCGGCATTCGTCACACTGCATGCCCGAACCAAAGCCGATGGATTTTCCGGCCTCGCCTCGCTAGATCTCATCCGCGAGGTGAAACAGGCGGTTAAAATTCCCGTCATCGGAAATGGAGACATCCGGTCGCCCCATGATGTGCGCCGTATGCTGGATGAAACAGGCTGCGATAGTGTCATGATTGGGCGTGGAGCTTTGGGCCGTCCGTGGATTTTTCAACAGATCAATCACTTCATGGAAACAGGTGAACAGCTTCCCGACCCTCCTTACAACCAGCGAATCAATGCATGCATCGCCCATTACAGGCTGGCCATCGAAGAAGCGAATGAAGAGAGAACCGTACGAGAAATGCGTAAACAGGTGGGGTGGTATCTCAAGGGCATGCCTGGCTGTAGTCAGATTCGCCAACGCATTATGTGGATGGATACGGCTGACGAGGTGATTTCCTGCCTGACTTCGTATGCGGCACGTTTGTCCGATCCTGAAATTGAGCAACTGGATTCGGATCAGACCCATTCGTTAAATTGGGAAACATGAATACGTTCTAATTTGGAGGATTGAACAGATGCTCTCGCTTTTTCGCGTATTCGGAACATCTTAATCCATTGACGGTCGGGACGACAGCGGTACGTTGCATATCGGCGCGGCGCTTTCGCCCAAGGTGCCTCTGGTCGCCCTGGAGGCGACGTATGACAAGCGGGGCATCCGTAACTTGAAGGATATCCGCACACTGGATTACCGGTCGGTTGCCCGTCTGGGTATCGGTTACAAGATTCGACCTTTCCTTCATTTTTACATCGACTATCTCTGGAGTTTCGAGTGGGATGCCAGTCTCAGTCAGTATCGGCCGCAGGAGCGGTTCCAGCCGCGTTTGGCGTTACGGTATCATTTTTAATGAAAGCGGGAGTTCCATTTGACGGAAATCAGGTGTGCTTCACTGTCAAGGTGGAGTAAACTTCCCATTCAATTGGAGGACACACGATGAGACAATCCATTTATCGACTGATGATGCTGGGATGTTTGATCCCACTTTCTGTTTTTGCGCAGTCACGTTCCATTGCGGGAAAACACGGG
>CAZDVF010000390.1:0-2870 GCA_964508725.1 uncultured bacterium
ATGATGGTCAGCACTTTCATGATCTCGTTCATGCGATTGCTGACGCTGGAAAGGCACATATCGAACATACCTGAATTCATGTCGCGCATGGTTTCGAGCATGTCGATGATCTGGATGGTGTGATCGTAGATGTCCCTGAAATAGGGATGTGTCTGTTCGGAGATACGGTCTGACGATGCACTGAGTTGATTGACGGATTGGTCAGAACCTCATCTTCCATCTCTTCGATTTCGTCGCCAATCCCTTCCAGAACCAGAAAATAGTTATCAACCATCGCGTCCATCAAGGCGTAAGCCAGAAAATCTGATGCCATTTTGCGGATGCGTCCCTTGCCATCCCGAATGCGTTCTTGAATGGGCTGGAATACATCGCCTTCTTTTTCCTGAAACGAGATGACAAAGGTCGGTCCTGCAACGAGGCTGACCTGTTCGGTTTTTTCCACGGGCTGGCCGGGTGAGCGTGAAATCATCTTCAGCGTGATAAAGAGCAGGTCGCCCATCTCTTCAAGCTTGGGCCGCTGGTCCGTGTTGACGATATCTTCAAGCACCAGCGGGTGAATGCCGAAATGGCTTCCCAGCTTTTCAATGAGCTCCACCTGGTGAAGGCCGGTGACGTTGATCCAAGATACCGGGGGCGTATCCCGATTGGGGAAGGTGTCCTCCACTGCGGAAAGGTCTTTTTCGTCGAAACTGTCTTGCGTGTAGTCGAGAACTGTGATGCGCGTCTTTTCGACTTTGTGTTCGCCGGTGTAAATGAGGGTTCCAGGTGGTAGCCCGGTTTTACGGGTTTTGCGGAAAAGAGTTTACTTTTAACCTTCATGAGAGGCTCTCCCCGGTCGAATGTGCGTCAGAAAGTGTGCGTGTCTCTGTCCGATTTTACATATTGTGTTCAACTTTCACAATTTGAGTTTAGAGGCTCCGAATCTGTGTCATTCGTTGTCTTTCCTGGGATCTGTTACAGGTGAAGCGCCCTCAAGATTTACATTCAGCGGCGGCGATGTGCCATCCTTGTCCTTCCCTGCATACAGTGTGAGATGCGGGAAAGGGATTTCGATGTTCTTTTCATCGAAAGCTTTTTTCAGTCTCCGGTTAAATTCGCGGGCCACACGCCACTGTTTGATCGGTTTTGTCGTGGTCCTGGCCTTGATGATCAGAGCCGAGTCTGCGAATTCATCCAAGCCCAGCATTTCGAGCGGAGCAAGGATGTCGGCTCCGAATTCCGGATCGTTCCGCAAGTCCTCGTCCACTTGCCGCATGATGTCCATGACCTCATCCACGTCTTCGCGGTAGGCCACGCCGATGTTGAAAAGATAGCGCGAGTAGCCCTTGGTCATGTTGGTCACCACGTTGATCTCTCCATTCGGGACAAAATGGACGTTCCCAGACAAATCCCGCAAAATGGTCATTTTCAGGTTCATCCGCTCAACGACGCCTGACTTGCCCGCGATTTCCACCACATCGCCCACGCGAATCTGATCCTCCAGAAAGATGAAGAATCCACTGATAATGTCCTTAACCAGGCTTTGGGCGCCAAAGCCAACGGCCAGGCCCAGCACACCGGCTGCGGCCAAAATGGGTCCGATTTCGATCCCGACTTCACTCAAGATCATGACCAGTGCGATGAGCATCATGGCAATACTGAGAACGTAGTGAACAACGGAGCCGAGAGTGTCTGTTCGTTTGTTTAATTCATCATCCTGTTTCTTCCGTCGTTTTTTCACAGATGTGAAAAGGCGGTCGGTCAGCAGGTGAGTGAGTTTGACAAGAACAAACATCAACAGCAGAATCAGCAGGATTTTAACGCCGCTACGTGCGATCCAGTTGCCTATGTTTTGCAGCATCCCGTTCCATTGCATGTAGCACCTCCCGGTTTGTTAATTGTCTTTTTTTACGTTGACGTCCGCTCCAGATTCTTTTTTCGGCTTTGTGGTGACCAGTGAGACGATGTAGCCGATGACGAACCCCACAGCGACCAGGAGCGGCAGGAGGAGAATGCGGGAGACGCTCACTGTCCAGAAGAGTAAGCGCAGTGTTACGATCTGGGTGTTTTGCAACATAATGACAATGGATACGAGTCCCAGCATAACAGCGAGAATGGTTTTCGGTTTCATCTTTTTTCTCCTTTTTGAAACAGTGTTTATCTTGTTCCAAAGCGATTTCAACCAGGCCCAGCCGGATCGTGGGAACCTCTTTCGTAGGGGGGAGCAAGCTGGCGTACGACTCAGACGATGAAGAATGACAAAATGAGAGGGAAGCCGATAATGTGTTTTTTGTGGTGCATAGGTTTGGTCCGGATGCTGTATATCCGAAGTCTTTAGGCAGAACAAGGTAGCTGACAGTTGGCATAAATGCAAGTGGAAATGCGTATAAGGCACTATTCCACGCGATTGGATTGGTGATTGAAATATTCTGCCGGACGTTTCAAACCTTCTGGAGAATGTGAAAGATTTTCGTTAGCCGTATCTGCATTTGATAATCTTTTCTCTTGCATTCCTTGTGATAATCTTGTATCATTGAGGAGAACAATCAGATATTCAGCGCACTCAAATCAACTTGTGTCCAGGAAGAGATCAATGATGTTGAATTCCCCAAATTTTATGCCTGTAATGAATTGCCATTTCAAGCTCTTGGCATCAAAGGTATCATGATCTCGCTGGTTCCTGAAGTTGACGCCCCTCTTTTCTGGTTAAAACATAACGGACCAGCTGGAGGGGACTATTTGAGCGATCACTGGCCTACGCCATATCTAAGATGTATGCACACCAGGGACGATACCTCAGAGATGGTTGATCCTGCTGGGATGATGTTGTGTTTCAAGGCTGTTCTGGAAACAGTTCTCAAGTTGGATCAAATTGAATAATTAAAAGTAAG
>CAZDVF010000391.1:0-2861 GCA_964508725.1 uncultured bacterium
AGGAATGATCATGTAAGATTGTTTGGATAAAAACGAGTAACGATCGCTCTTACATACCGTTTATCTGACGATCAAAGTTTGACTGTGCTCAAGCAGGATGCAAACACATCAGGCAGAAACGCATCAGCCAGATTGATCGGGACTTTGCCCTTGATAAAGATGAAGTATGGATCTTGCGCATTGTGTACGAATCGATAAATCCAGTAACGCGGCGGATACATGGCGCTCGAAACACCTTCCGGATATGTTAATTTCACTGCAAACAGCCACTGGCCTTCAGACATCTCTTCTTTGATGATTTCGACATCGGTTCCCAGTTTATCGAGTTCAGGATCGCCTGTCGCAAGTGTTTTCCATCCGTCCTTGAGTCTTTGAATGAATCCGACAATATTGCCTGGAATGGCGTCAGACTCGCACTCACCCTCGCATCGGACTTCAAATTCGATTCTGGGAGGTTCGTAAAAATCATCCGCATTCGCGGGCTGGTACACGACTGTCCCAAAATCAGGATTCACGATCCATCCCTTGGGCACGGCTGCCTTGAGTGGAATCCGTTCTTCCGTGTTCGGCTGGACGCATGAGAACTCAACCCAATCTCCGCTGAAGGTTTTTTTGATTGTGACTTTGCTCTCCGCTGCTTTTTGTCCGTATGCTGCTGAGAGAAATAGCAGTAATGAACAAACAAGAAGTAAACGTTTCATCGGTGTTTTCTCCTTCAAGTCAATTGGATGTTGTCGCGTGCTCGTGCGATAGTGTGAGTGACAATATCAAGGATGACGCGATTTTATCTTCCCATCTTTTTCAACAATTCCTGAACAGCGGCCGTCACAGCGGCATGTCCTGTGATGCCGGAATTGCTCGCACCAAGATTTCTCCTGGCGCTCACGGACCATAAAACAATGCCCGACCTGAGCTCTATCAGTCTTGCGGAAAAATCAACGTCCGCTCCCCAGTTCAACACGCTTTGATAATCACAATACTCGGAAACCGTTCCCACTACCAATCCGTCTACATTGAGCATTTGTCCGACTTCTTTCAGGGACCTGGATTCAAAAATGCCGGACATGCTCAGCCCGGCTTCGTTCAGAATTCTTTCGATCTGCCTTCGTTCGATCAATTGGTAGAGATCCGTATTCAGCAATACTTCTGTAAACACATCCGCCAGAATGGATCCGGCATTCTTCGGCCTGCGGATGTTTCCCAAACTGATCACCTCATATTCCGGCCTGTCGAATTCAAAGTCCAGGATGGCAATCTTTTGAACATCGGATTGTTTCCCTGCCACGGACGCATTCTGCATATTCAGGACAGGTCCGGCACAATGAAGGAATAAAGAACACCACCCCAATGATAATAAAAATAACCGGTTCATGGTTTTGCGCTCCTTCTAATCAATGAGGTGTGGTTGTGTATGCTCGTTCAGTGATGTTGATGCTGAATGGACGGAAACCCGAGCTTGGCATAAATATCTTTTCTATTACCTGCCTATTGATCGTTTTTATTCTCTTTATATTCCTTGAAACCATCAACCAATTGCCTGAATGAGATCGGCTTGTATTTCTCGAAGCTTCCCTGGTCTACATAGACGAAATCATATTTCACACCCGTCTGCACTCGGTTGATGTCCTCGCACCATTGTCTAAGCCGTTGTATTTTCAGTGGTACGTCCAGGTCTTCCTGCCCTTTAGTTTCGATAATAAAAATCCGCTTGCCGGATAACTTGACCATAAAATCCGGGTAGTAATTGGAGATATTGCCGTCCACGTTTACATAGTCCAGTTTGAAATGAACCGCCAGATAATTCTTTGCGTATGAAATCACATCGTCACACTCTTCCAGGAATCGGGCGAACAAGAGTTCAAAATGGCTGTCCCCAATGATCCTGTTAAAGACGCTTTTTTTCGGAACGAGATAGCCCTGATCCTTAGCCACAAAGGGCCGTGTCTGACGTAATTTGATGGTATCGCGGATCTCGGCGTCGCCTTTGTCCTGGACGGTAAGGGCGTTGATAGCTTTTTTAAAAGTCTCGATCAGAGTCTTGGTGGCCACTAGTTCGGACAGGTTACGCAGGGTGTTTGGACTTTCCAGATCCACCGGGCGGTCAAATAAATACGCTTGTACAAACACCTTGACTTTTCCATACAACACATCATAGCCGCTCACCAACCGCAAGTCTCTCATTATGGTCTGGGCGAAGTAGCCGATGACGCTACGGTAATCGGCAATGCCAGCCGTATCGAGGATCGTAGTATGCGTCACTTCATTCGTAGTGATGTCTTTAAAAACGATCTCCCTTTGTTCCTCCTCGCTGAACTGTAAGTAAAGCACACGCTGATGTCCTAATGCACTAACATCCAGATTGCCCAGATTTTTATATTCGCGGTAGACACGGGGCGTCAGAACCGGGATTTCAATATCCAGAGCTTCGATGTCTTTTTTCACATTTTCTTGGTCAACTTCTATCACCAGCGGCGTTTTTGCTTGAGTGCCTTCACCCATAGCCTTTCTTTCCAGCACAACGCCTTCCGCCTGGATCGATTCTACGAAATCCATAAAGGCATCGGTCCCGACTACGCTGACGTATTCCTCAACACCGCCGGGATACATCTTGCGCAGGCCGCGTCCCAGGGTTTGTTCAGGCAGGATGTTGCTCTTGGCAGAATAGGCGCGCAGACCCACAATGGTAGTGACGTTGCGCACGTCCCATCCCTCTTTGAGTACCATCACAGAGATGATAGCTTTATAGGGGCTGTCCGGTTCGTCAATCGCGTTTGCTTGCTCTCGCAGCTTATCCAATTCTTCTTTAGCTTTCCCCGTCGTTGATTCGGAAATCTCGCCGTTCTTTTTGGTGTGAATAACCA
>CAZDVF010000392.1:0-2848 GCA_964508725.1 uncultured bacterium
GTCAGCACTGACGTGCCTACTTTGAATCCACCGCTACGCGGTGAATTCAAAGCCATCCGCTTTGCGGGTGGTCGTTTACTCTTTTACTCAAGGAGGTGGCTATGAATCGCAGTAAACGACATTGGAGGGGCATCGCAGCATTGCTTGTGCTGATCATGCCATGCTGGAGTGCAGCGCAAAACATCCCGACACCGGAGGATTACTTCGGTTTCCGCATGGGCACGGACAGCGAGCTGGCGCGCTGGCCGAAGATTGTGGAATACTTCAAATTGCTGGATGCGCAATCAGACTGTTTGACGGTCCAGAATCTTGGCGAGACCACGCTGGGCAATCCGTTTCTTCTGGCGATCTTTTCCGCGCCCGAGAATCTCGGCAACCTGGAAAAATATCGGCAGATCAGCCAAAAGCTGGCCGATCCGCGGGGGCTGTCCGATACGGAAATCCGGAAACTGATTCAGACCGGGAAGTTTGTCTGCTGTCAGTCGTATTCACTTCACTCGACCGAAGTCGCGGGAACACAGTGCACGCCCGAACTGGCGTACGAACTGGTAACGAGCAACGATCCCACCATCCGGATGATTCTGGAAAACACGATTTTCCTGATGATTCCCTGTTTCAATCCCGACGGCCAGATCATGGTCTCGGACTGGTTTTACAAATACAAGGGGACAGAGTACAACAATACCAACCTTCCGTACCTCTATCATTTCTATACGGGTCATGACAACAACAGGGATGGCTTTCAGCTTACCCAGGACGAAACCCGCCTGTTTGCCAAAGTTGTCTACCGTGACTGGATTCCCCAAGCGTTTGCCGATCATCATCAGTTTGGCAGCTCGGGCGCCCGGTTCTATCTGCCGCCGTATGTGGATCCCATCCATCCCAATGTTGATCCCCTCATCTGGCGGGAGCACCAGCTCTACGGCGCGCACATGGCCGTGGCTCTGGATCAGGCAGGGAAGAGCGGATTTGAAAACGGCGTCTCGTTTGCCGGCTGGGTGCAGGCCCTGTTCAACAATACCACCAATTACCACAATATCTGCGGCATGCTCACCGAATCAGCCAGCGCGGACTGGGCCAATCCCGTTTACATTATGCCCGATCAGCTCGGCGGCAGCAGGGGAAGGTATGGATACATTCCGCAAAACAGCATGCCAAGACTCTGGCCGGGCGGATGGTGGCGGCTGCGGGATTTGGTGGAACAGATGATGATCGCCTCGAAAGCCACACTTGAGCTCGGCGCGCGCTACCGCGAGGGCATGCTGCTGAATATGGTCCGCAAAGCTCAAGGGAACATTGATCGGGGAGTCAACGGACCGCCCTATGCCTATATCGTTCCCAAAGACCAGCACGATTTTCTCACGGCAACCAAACTGGTCCGTATTTTTCAGGAAAACGGCGTGGAAGTGCACCGTCTGAACGGGTCCTATCAGTCCGGGTCGCGTCTTTTTGCGGCGGGCAGCTACGTGTTCTCCTGCGCCCAGCCCATGCGCGTGTTCATCATATCCTTTCTCGAACAGGTGAATTATCCGGACAACGCCTGGACGCGCAGCCACGGCGATCAGAGCCCGATGCGTCCGTACGACCTGGCCGAATTCAACATGGCCGAACAAATGGGCGTAGACGCGATCCCCATTCTCGAACCGCTGCGTGACATCAACATGTCTGTTGTCAGTACATTCATTGACCCGCCTGCAGGTTCAGTCCACGGCTCAGGCAATGCGTATCTGTTTGATCACAAATCCAACGAAAGTCTGCGCGCTGTCAATCGGCTGCACGCCAAAGGATACCAGATCGAATGGATCAGGCAGGCTTTCGATCATGCCGGCCATCACTTTGCACCGGGCGCCATGATTGTCCGCGGCACATCCGGCTTGACAGGCGAGGTGCAGGAACTGGCCCTCGACCTGGGCCTCGATTTCTGGACGGCGCCAAGCCGGATCGAGGGCGGCGTTTACAAGCTTAAAACACCGAAACTGGGATTGTACAAACGGTACGCAGGCGGCACGTCCGAAGAAGGGTGGACCAATTGGCTGCTCAAGGATTTTGAATTTAACCATGTTTCCCTCTTCAACAAAGAGATGCGGAGCGCCAAAGCCCTGAAGCAATACGACGTGATTATCATCCCAAGCGACAGATACGATCGCATTGTCACCGGCAACGCCAGCGAAACCGTTCCCCCCGAATACAGGGGAGGCATCGAGAAAGCTGGTTTGACCAATCTGAAGCAGTTTGTGGAAAACGGCGGCACGCTCATCACGCTGAACCAGGCGTATGAGCTTCCGCAGAAAATTTTTGATCTCCCTGTCCGCAACACAGTTGACGGTGTGGATCGAAAAGAATTTTTCTGTCCCGGCTCCACAGTCCACATCGATGTGGATGTGACCCATCCTGTCTGTTACGGCATGCCTGCCCGGGCGCTGGGGCTGTACCGCCGAAGCCCTGTTCTGCGAGTCGGGGCTGGCGATTTCAAGGACGGCGTATCCGCTCCGGTCCGATACGCAGAGGAGAATATCCTGCAAAGCGGCTGGCTGATCGGCGAGAAATATCTCTCCAAGAAACCGTATGTTGTAGAATACAAAGTCGGCAAGGGCAAGGTTATCCTTTTGACAACGCCGGTTCAGCACCGGGCTCAGATGCACGGCAATTTTAAGCTGCTGTTTAATTCCATTTTTTACGGCGCGGCTGAAATTGAGTAATCGGTCTGTTTCTTGCTATCTGGAATCAGGTTTTTTTGTGATCATAGGAGCGAAAAATGGAATATTTGCATCACCGAAAACATAGTATCGTCGTTCTCTTTGCAGTCCTGCTGGCCATGTTCAGCGCCTCTGCGTCATGGGCGGAGAAG
>CAZDVF010000393.1:0-2847 GCA_964508725.1 uncultured bacterium
TTTCTTTGTCACTTTGCAACTTCCTTGAAAGCAAAAGTGATTCCAGCGGTTTGGCCAGGTGGAGGATGTTCTTCCCTGTGAATTGATGAGTAGCCTCATCGTGATAATTGCCGTCATGGCGGATGTCAAACACCCGGCAGGCCAGATCTCCATTGTCTTGACCGAGAACATCCCGAATTTCGTCGGCCGTCCAGAGATAGAACACACCCTCTTCACCTGCGCTGTCAGCATCTTCTGCGGAGTAAAATCCGCCTTCCGGCGCGGTCAGATCACGCAGTATGTACGTTATAATCTCGCGGACGACCTCTCCAAACCGCATTTCTCCCGTCACCTGACTGGCTTCAAGATAGGGCATGGCCAACATGGCTTGATCGTACAGCATATTCTCGAAATGGGGAGCCAGCCACTCCGCGTCAGTACTGTAACGGTGGAATCCCAGGCCAACGTGGACGAAGAGACCGCCTCGCCGCATGACATCAAGGGCAGCCTTAACCTTCGGAATGGTATCGAAGCTACGCCTGGCGTACGCCGCGCGCAGCAGAAAAACAAGATGGTGCGGAGTGGGAAACTTGGGCGCGCTTCCGAATCCGCCGTGTTCTGCGTCGAACTGATTGTCCAAATATCGAACCGTCTGCTCAATCACCGCGTCGCTGACATCTCCATATGATGTTGAGCCACTAATGCGCTGAAGTGCCGCCGTCATTTGATCGACAGTTTGGAGGATGTCTTCACGCCGCGTGGTCCATAGATCCCGGATTCTGGGGACCAGATCCACCAGTCCGGGCCGCCCGTACCGACTCGTTTTTGGAATGTAGGTTGCGGCGTAGAACGGCTCCTTCTGCGGTGTCATGACAATGGTCAGGGGCCATCCGCCGCTGCCGGTCATGAGCTGACAGGCGGTCATGTAGACCGCGTCGATATCCGGCCGTTCCTCCCGATCCACCTTGATGCACACGAACGCGTCGTTTAAAAGGCGATCCAAAGCATCATCCTCGAACGATTCGCGGGCCATCACGTGACACCTGTGACACGTGGAGTAGCCGATGGAGAGGAAAACCGGTTTGTCCTCCCGCTCTGCAAGTGCGCACGCCTCGTCTCTCCACGGATGCAAGTCCACCGGATTGTCGGCGTGCTGTAACAGGTAGGGACTTTTCTCGGTTTTCAGGCGGTTTCGGGGCGCGCAGTCAATATACTCAGAGGAAGGCAAATTTACATCCGTTCTGTAACGGCTTTGTGGATGATCTCTACCAATTCATGTTCATCTTCGGGGAAGCCCTGCCTGATCTCCTCAAGGGCCGCTCCTTTTTCCGTCAGCGTCTGGACGTGCACAATCCGGTCGGTCATGGCGTCAGCATGGGCGCGGATACCATCCCGGTCCGTGACATCGCCATGACCGCTGAAAAACTGCTCGGCATCCAGCGTCTTCAACATCAGTTTGAGATTCTTCACATGCCCGAAGGGATCTCCGCCTTTATAGGCATGGATGAGCTGGGGTCTGTCGAAAAAGATCTGGTCGCCCACGAAAGCAGCCTTCTCTTCAGGAAAGTAGATCACGGCGTCACCCGTGGTGTGCCCCACGCCAAAGTGGTGGATTTCGACCTGATCAGCGCCGAGATGAAGCGTCATCCTGTCGCTGAACGTGATTTCAGGAACAAAATCAGCCAGCGCCGGATCGGTCCAGTCCGAGGGCGAACCATCCCACCGCGTGTGGAAGAACTCCTCACGGCAGTTCTCGTGGGCAACGATGATCACTGACGTCGGAATATACCGATTGCCCTGAACGTGGTCCCCGTCGCTGTGGGTGTTGACCAGGTAGAGGATCGGTTTGTCCGTCAGGTTTCGCACTCCATCCAATACATCAGACACGGATGTCTCATCCATTTTGGAGTCGATGAGCAGCACGCCCGTCTCGCCGATGTACACACCGCCTCGCGCGCCGCTTCCGCCGGTCACTTCGTAGAGCTTATCTGAGATCTTGTGGAACGCGACCGGTTCAACTTCCCGTTCCTGTGCAAACGTGGCAAGTGCCACGGCCAGCGTCAGCAGAACGAGAAATCCGACAATCTGTCTTTTTCTCATGATAAATCCTCCCTTTTGATCCTTAGGATGCACCCAACACAACATACACTTTTTTCGCATTCCAACGCAAGAGAAAATTGGAATCGATAAAAAAATCTATTATATTGGACTATTGGAATCGAAATCCTGCCGAATGCCAAATGGAGAGACATTTTGACCAAACTTGACCGCCTCTGGAAAACCGGACGTGACTTTCTCGGTGTCGACACGCCCATCATGTGCGGCGCCATGACATGGATTTCGGAGAGCAGCCTGGTCGCTGCTGTGTCGAACGCTGGCGCATTCGGATGTCTGGCCGCCGGCAACCTGGAGCCCGATGCGTTAAAGCAGGAGATTCAGCAACCACGGAAACTGACCGGCAAGCCCTTCGGCGTCAACCTGATCACCATCGCACCCAATTTCAAAAAACAGCTGGACCTGACTGTCGAATCAGGCGTGCCTTTTATCATTTTCGGCGGCGGTATTCCCAAAGCCAGCGACATCGGTAAAGCGAAAAAGAATGGCGCAAAGACGCTCTGCTTCGCTTCCACCGAATCGATGGCAAAACGGCTCATCCGCCAGGGCGCCGACGCCCTTATGCTCGAGGGCAGCGAAGCCGGCGGCCACATCGGCCACGTTTCGCTGACTATTCTGCTTCAGCAGGTTCTCTTTACCGTGGAGGACGTTCCTGTCTTCGTTGCCGGCGGCATCGGGTCGGGCCGGCTGATCACCCATCTGCTGCTCATGGGCGCAGCCGGTGTACAGCTGGGCACCCGCTTTGTCTTGACA
>CAZDVF010000394.1:0-2833 GCA_964508725.1 uncultured bacterium
ATGCACCAGCCTTTGGGAAGCATGTCGATGTCCAACGCCAATAATATGAATAGCAAGGTCTTTCTCCAGCGGGCCATGTTGCAGTACAAACCATCCGACAAGATGTCTATCACGATCGATTACCAGGCGTTGCCCAATTCCATGTACAGACCATACAGTACCCGTTGGGATTAATTGAAGAGAACTGCCCCGTTGTCTGATGCACGCCGTCATCACATCATACCATGGCCGGGAAACAGCTTCTCGGTCATTTTTTTATCCTGAAGGAGGAAACGGTGACCGTATCACAACGCAGGCGGAGGGCGAAGAAACAGGCACCCAAGTCCTCAGAAAGACCAAGACGTCAAAGGCGCCCTCCCAAAAAGGAAATTGATTGGAAAGACGTTGGCATCAAGACCTTTATCGGACTTTTTTTACTTTTCGACATCATTCTGGTTCTGTTCATCATTCGACGTTGCGCAAAACCGCCAACTGAAGAGCCGATACCCGTTCAGGAAAATCGAATACTGCAAATCGAAGTACTTAACGGCTGTGGCGTGTCAGGCATCGCCAACACATTTACAGATTATCTGAGAAGCCGGGGTATCGATGTCGTCAAGACAGACAATTACGAATCGTTCAACGTTGTAAAAACGGTTGTCATTGATCGGCAGGGGAATAAAGCCAACGCCCTGCGTATTGCAAAAGTGTTGGGTTTCGGCGAGGATAGAATTCTTCAGGAAGTCAGTGATGTTTATCTGATCGATGGCTCAGTGATTATCGGCATGGATTATCAGCAGCTTCCCAGCTGGAAAAAAATGGAGCAACCGGATGCCAGATAACGACACTTACACACTGGCACAAAAAGTCGCCCAATATGCGCAGACCAAAAAAGCACAAGACATTCGCCTGTTGCACCTGAAAAACATAAGCAGTGTGACCGATTTCTTTGTCATTTGCCACGGTGACTCAAGCATTCAAGTAAAAGCTATTGCCAACGCTATATTGGATGGCCTGAGAGAAGAGGGCGTAAAAGTATGGCACAAAGAGGGCACTGATTTTCTGAACTGGGTTCTTCTCGATTACATTGACGTTGTTGTTCACGTGTTCCAGAAAGAGACGCGTGAATTTTATAATTTGGAAAGACTCTGGGCTGATGCAAAAATAGAAACCTTATCTGAATGAGACACCATGCATATTGAAACTGACATCTATGAAGCTTTACAAAAAGCAGCTGAACTGATCGGCGTTCCAAGAGAAGCGCTTCCCGAATTCAGCCTGACGCCCACCAAACAGCGGGAACACGGCGATCTGGCCACAAACCTGGCCCTGATACTCGCCAAATCCCTCAAGAAGAAACCGTTGGACATCGCCCGGGCTCTCGTTGGGGCGTTGGATCTGGATACGTCGAACATTGCGCTGGTCACAGTGGCGGGTCCCGGATTCATCAATTTCACGCTCGGCCAGGACATCCTTTTTCAGGGTTTGAGGACGGTCCTCGAACAGAAAGAGCGTTACGGTCAAGCCAGCTGGGGTGGCGGCAAGAAAACACAAATCGAGTTCGTCAGCGCTAATCCCACCGGTCCCCTGACCATCGGACATGGCCGTCAGGCCGTGCTGGGTGATACCATCACCCGTCTTTTGGAAGCTACGGGACACGACATCACCCGTGAGTATTACTTCAACGACGCCGGCAAGCAAATGCGCGTTTTGGGAGAATCCGTTCGACTGAGATATCTGGAACTCCTTGGCAAAGAGGTCACATTCCCAGAAGACCATTACCAGGGCGAATACATTCGCGATATCGCCCAAATGGCCCGGGATGAAAAAGGCGACACTCTTGAGGAGTCGGACGACATTACCTATTTTCAGGCTCTTGCTGAAAAAATCATCTTCGAGGACATCAAGTCCACGGTTGGGAGACTGGGCATCACCTTTGATATTTTTTACAACGAGAAATCTCTTTACGAAACAGGCAAGATCGACGCGGTCATGAAGATCCTGCGGGAAAAAGATCTCGCATATGATTTGGACGGCGCGGTTTGGTTTAAAACGACGGCATTTGGACAGGAGCAGGACCGGGTCATCATCAAATCAACGGGAGAGCCGACGTACCGGCTTCCTGATATCGCCTATCACAAAGACAAACTGGATCGCGGCTTCGACCTGATCATCGACATTTTCGGGGCGGACCACGTAGCCACTTATCCGGATGTTTTGGCCGGACTCCGGGCACTGGGCTACGATCCTTCAAAAGTAACGGTCTTGATCCATCAGTTCGTCACGCTTATGGAAGGGAAAGAGAAGATCAAGATGTCCACGCGCAAGGCCAATTTTGTGACATTGGACGAGCTGATGGACGAAGTAGGAGTCGATGTCACCCGCTATTTCTTCCTCAACAGGTCCATGTCCAGCCACCTCAATTTTGACCTGACACTGGCCAAAACCCAGTCCGACGAGAATCCCGTATTCTACGTCCAGTACGCGCACGCCCGTATCTCGAGCATCTTGCGGCATGCTGAGGAACAGGGAATCACTCCTGATAGCAACGCGGACCTTAGTCTGCTTGCGGCGCAGGAGGAAACCGATCTGGTCAAGGCGCTTTTATCCTTCCCCGATGTGGTTTCGGATGCAGCTCGCCTCTTCGAACCGCACCGGATCACGACCTATCTGGAGGAAGTCGCCACGATCTATCATCGGTTCCAGCATGCAGGCAAACAGGATAGCGCTCTCCGCATTGTGACAGACAACATTCCCCTGACGCAAGCCCGGCTGATCCTTTGCCAGGCCGCCCGGATTGTCCTCGCCAACGGCCTCGCGCTTTTGGGAATCTCCCGACCGGAAAAGATGTAAA
>CAZDVF010000395.1:0-2811 GCA_964508725.1 uncultured bacterium
CGGTTTTCCGTGTCACGACCGAGAGCTGGCGCTTTAAGGCAGGGAATCGGTCCTTTGAGGAAGACCAAATCGGTCTGGTCGATCCTTCATTCCTGACGATGTTTAATTTTGAAATATCTCGAGGCGATGTTAAAACAGTGCTGGACGATCCTTTCTCCCTTGTTATTTCTGAAACCATGGCCGGCAAATATTTCGGGAATGCCGATCCGGTTGGGCAGGTCATCCATGTAGATGGAAAGCATGATTATCAGATTACAGGAATGATGAAGGATTTTCCGGAAAACAGTTATTTCCAGTTTGACTTTCTGATGCCGCTGGCCACCCTGGAACAGACCAGGGAATCGGATGTGCTCAATTCATGGGGTAATTTCAATTATGCCACATTCTTTCAAATGTCCTCTCATGTCGATCCAAAATCAGTTGAAGAGAAGATTGAAGTATTTTTCGCGGGCCGCCGGCCCGATTTTATCACGGGGTGCAAGGTTCAGCAACTCAAGGATATCCATTTCTACACACGTGCGCTTTTTGAGCAATCGCCGACTGCGGATATCCGGACTGTGATGATTCTCTCCGCCATCGGATTAGCCATTCTACTTATTGCCTGTTTCAATTATATCAACCTGGCGACGGCCAGAGCGTCAATCCGAATCCGGGAGATTTGTGTGAGGAAAGTCGTGGGCGCTGCGAGGGGATCGCTGATGCGTCAGTTTATCAGCGAATCTGTGGGATTTTCAATCTTTTCCGGACTGCTTGCAGTAGCGCTGGCCGGATTGCTGCTTCCTCAGTTCGGCAATTATGTCGGACATGATTTTACGTCAGGGAACCTGTTTACTCTATCCAACGTCCTTCTACTTGTTGGACTTGTTCTCGTTGTGGGAATGGGAGCCGGACTCTATCCTGCCTTTTTGCTCTCATCCTATCCTCCTGTTTCCTTGATGCGGAGCGGTTCTGTTTCGATGACCGGACGAAAGTCCATCCTAAGAAATTGCTTGGTGGTGATTCAGTTTGTCATGACCATCTCGCTGCTTCTTGCCACTTTTGTGATGAGTCGTCAGTTCAAGTTTATTCAGAAACGAGAACTGGGATATGAAAAAGAATATATCTTGACGATCCCCGCTTGGCATGTTGAGACAGATTTACACATCATCAAACAGGAGCTTTTGACTCACCCCGGTATTTTGGACGCCACTCTCACCAGTCAGCTTCCGTCACGTATCTCCAACGCCCAGCTCCCTGACTGGGAGGGTAAACCAGACAATGAAAATGTGGCTTTCTTTCGACTGGCGGTGGATGAGAATTTCTTTGAGTTTTATTCCATTCCCATTATTCAGGGGCGTCCTTTTTCAGTAAACCGGACTACAGACATTCAGGGAACGGTTATCATCAATGAGACGGCAGTGAAAACAATTGGTTGGCAAGATCCACTGAACAAATCATTGAAATTCAGCTCAAAGGAGCACCCTGTTATTGGTGTGGTCCGTGATTTCCATTTTGCCTCTTTGCATCTCTCCGTTGCCCCTCTGATGATTTTTATGGAACCCGATGATCGCAAAGTGATTTCCCTGAAGCTGCATCCCGCACAGATTGCGTCTGTAATCCGTTTCATCGAGGAGAAATGGGAGGTCTATTCCCCGAACGAGGCCGCCAACTACACGTTTATTGATGAGCAACTGGACCGTATGTACCGCACTGACAGGCGTCTGCATCAGAGTATTCAATATCTGGCCGGGATTGCCGTGGCGCTGGCCTGTATCGGACTGGTTGGCCTGGCCTCCTTATCAATTAGCCGGAGAGTCAAAGAGGTGGCTGTCAGAAAAGTGCTGGGCGCTTCAGCCGGTGGTATTCTTATTCTGCTTTCAAAGGAATTTCTGCAGTGGGTGGTTTTGGCCAATCTGGCTGCCTGGCCGGCGGGTTATCTCATCAGCAATGGATGGCTTCAGAACTTCGCCTATCGCATCACTATTTCCTGGTGGATGTTTCTCATTCCCAGCCTGGCGGCACTGGTCATCGCATTGCTGACGGTCAGCTTTCATGCGTTCCGCTCTGCAGTGGCGAATCCGGTCAACGGGCTTCGGCACGAGTAAAAGGGGATTGGAGATCCAAAATTCCAAACAGATAAAGAAGACTCCCCGTTGGATGAGAAGGATGAGTAATTTTATCCTTTCCTCTGAAAAAAGTCAAGAACTGTTTGGAGACCTGGATGAAATCTATCCCTATAAAGTAGAGAAAATCGGTCCTCTCAGAGCGAAGATGTGGGTATGGCTTCAGGCTCTTGGGACAATCCCAGTCTGTGTGATGAATGCAATGTGTTGGAGGATGATTATGCTGAGGAGTTATCTCAAAATCGCGTGGCGATCCATGAAAAAACAAAAAAGTCATTCCCTCATCAATATGGCGGGCCTGATGATCGGATTCAGTTGTTTCATCCTGATTGGTCTCTTTGTGCAGTACGAGCTGAGTTACGACCGCTATCACGTGAAGGCGGACCAGATCTATCGTGTGGCTGTCCAGATCGACTACGCCAATGGATCGGAGACGGACAATATTTGGAACTGTACGCCCATGCCGCTGAAAGATGCCATCGAGACGGATTTCCCCGAGGTGTTAAGCGCAACCAGAGTCGATCAGAGATCCGGTGTGGTCAGATACAACGATCAGATTCATTTTGAACAACAATTGTATGTGGCGGATCCTGCGTTTTTTAACATCTTTTCTTTTCCTCTTTTCAAGGGAGATGCCCAAACTGCTTTGAATGATCCGACTTCCGTTATCTTAACTCAGGAGACTGCCAAGAAGTATTTTGGGAAAGAT
>CAZDVF010000396.1:0-2798 GCA_964508725.1 uncultured bacterium
TGTATGCGTTGCCGTACGCAGGTTTAGCGGACGCACAACGGCTTCCCGGATTGCATCCAATCCCACCTGATCGGTCAAAAATTGCTGGATGTGCAGCACGTCTGACTTTCCCTGGACCCTTCGGTTAACACGGCTCAGGATCTGATTGACCTCGGAACGGACGGTCTTGTCCTGCAACGCATGTTGGGCTGTTTTCAGGGTTTCGAAACAACCGGAGCAGAGCGTCAAAATGTCCAGCCCGTGTTCTTCGGCCAGTGACAGGTTCCGCGCAGCCAGCGCCAGCCACGTCGTGTGATGCAGGGCTTTGGACGCGATGGGATCAGGACAGCACGAGAACGGCAGGTCCACCAGTTTAACGCCGAGTTTTGGGAGCACCTGCCGGGCCGCGACTTCGATCCACGGCAGTCGCGCCGGAATGAGACACCCCCAGAACATGGCGTAGGATGTGGACATCTTCCCCGGCATGTCAGTGCGGTTCCTGGTTGGATGTGTCGGGAAATCCTGCTGCTGTGAGGATGGTAGTGATCTCGGTCTGATCGGCTGCTGGCAGGTCGGGCAGCCCCATTTCCCGCCGTTTGGACGTTGCCTTTTTCCCGCACGGAATCACAGCGCCGCTTCGGAGATTCTCTCCAGCGCGCGCAATGGACTGGGGGACCGGCTTGCCCAGTTTGACGGCCAGGTTCTTGAGCCTGAACAGGACGTGCGTCAGCGGCACGCCCTGGGGGCAGTGGGCCTCGCACGTGTAGCACGCGCCGCACCACCAGACAGACTCATCTTCCAGCGCGTCATCTCCTGCTCCGCTGGCGATTCGACTGATCAGAATTCTTGGATTACGGTCGCTCCGTATCTGAAAAACGGGACACGCACTGGCGCACGTGGTGCAACCAAGGCATGGTGCCGTTAATATGGCCAGCTCGGATAATTCTGCGGTGACGAAATCCTGTTGTATCGGATCGGATGACACGTGATATCTTCCCTATGTTGTTGTGGATGCGGACGCCACCACGTCCGACATCCGGATCATGAGGGTTTGGAATTTTTTACCCTCTCCGGCGGAAATCCACTCAATGGTGAAGCGGGACTGGTCGATGCCGTTTTTCTCCAGCCAGCGCCGGATGCGTTTCTCGCGCTTGGCTGCGAACTGGTTTCCGGAAATAAAATGGCAGTCCTGGGGATGGCAACCCGTCAACGCCACGCCGCCTGCGCCAAGCCGGAAGGCTTCGTACACAAACTCGGGATCGACCCTGCCAGCGCACATGGTGCGGATCACACGGCCGCCGGTTGGATACTGCATGCGTGATACTCCTGCCAGGTCTGCCCCGCCGTAACTGCAGAAAGTGCAGGCGAACACGATGAACTTGTCTTGAGGATTGCGCTGTAGTGCTGCGCGGACCTGCCGGATGATCTGTTCGTCCGTGAAATGACGCATGCGGATGCAATCTTCAGGGCAGTCAGCTGCGCACGTACCGCACCCTTCGCACAGGGCGTGGTTGACGACCGCCGGTGTCACCTTTTTCTCTGAAATGGAGATGGCGCCGTAGGGACATCGGGTCACACACGTACCGCAAGACGTGCATCGGGAGGCGTCCACCTCGGCAAATATCGGTTCGATGGCCACCTCGCCTTTGGCCATCAGCCGGATGGCCCGTACAGCTGCAGCACTGGCCTGGGTCACGCTGTCTTTGATGTCCTTGGGCGATTCCACGCCCCCGGCGATGAATATCCCGCGGGAAGCTGTGTCCACGGGCCGGAGCTTGGGATGCGCCTCGAGCAAAAAGCCCTCTGCACCCCTTGCCAGCGGAATAGGAACAATGTCCTTCTCCGGAGGATCGGCTCCCACAGAGAGGACAACCATGTCAAACTCCGGCGTGATCAGGCGGTTCTCGGTCAGATCTTCGACAAAGATGCGGAGATTGCGGGTCTCTGGATCTTCCTGTATTTGGGAAGGCCGCCCCCGCACAAATTGAACACCCTCTTCCCTGGCCCGCCGGTACAATTCCTCAAAGCCCTTGCCGAAAGCTCGGATGTCGATGTAAAAAACCGTGATCTCTGTCTCAGGCCAATGCTCTTTGATGAGCAGCGCGGATTTGATGGTCTCAAGACAGCAGAAATTGGAGCAGTAGCTGTGAAAACGTTGATCCCGCGATCCCACGCACTGGATGAAAGCCACGGTGGCTGGCTGCTGCATATCACCAGGCCGGACCAGATGTCCTTCCGTGGGGCCGGAGGCATTGAACAGGCGCTCGAACTCCATACTCGTGATGACGTTGGGATACCGTCCCCAGCCGTATTCAGGAATCCGTGACGCGTCAAACACGCCGAATCCTGTAGCAATAATGATTGTACCGACGTCAATCTCTTCCATCCGGTCATGATCGTCGAAATGAATGCAGTCAGCGCCCTTCTCGCGGCATGCGTCACGGCACTTGCCGCAAGAGATGGGATTGACGCCGTGGCAGTGTTCCGTGTCGATGAGGAACTGGGACGGCACAGCCTGGGGAAACGGCATATAGATGGCCTTGCGCCACGAGAGATGGCCGTCCGTTTCGTTGGGCACGGAGACAGGACACACGCTTGTGCATTCGTCACACGCCGTGCAGGCGTCAGTCACATAACGCGCCCTGCGCAGGATTTTCGCTTTAAAATTTCCGACATACCCGGTAATTTCCTTCACTTCGGAATAGGCCATGAGCGTGATATTGGGATGGTTCTGCACGTCGGACATCTTGGGTCCGAGAATGCAAATCGAGCAGTCCATGGTCGGATAGGTCTTGTCGAGCTGGGCCATGATGCCGCCT
>CAZDVF010000397.1:0-2783 GCA_964508725.1 uncultured bacterium
GTTCTCGATCCTAAACTGGACGGCAGATACCTGCCTACTTTTAGCCCCCCGGCTCTGCCGGGAGTCTTAAAGCCGCCGCCTCTGGCGGTGGATCGTTTACTCCATTCGAGTAAGTCGTTTTATCCATGTCCGATCTCGAATAATTGGGATGTCATCAAGACATGTTGCGGGATGATAAGCCGAGACGTGGCAGGTCCTCCAAACGTAAAAGGGTGATTCCCTCAGCCTGGGCTGTCTGGTGTTCCCGGGGTGTGTTAAAGCCCCATGCGGCCAGATAGGTATTCACACCCAGGTTTTTTACAGACTGGAGGTGAAGCAGCTTGTCATCAATGAAGTGGATCTGACCAAAAGGGACATCGTGATTACTCTGAAAGCGGATGAGATGCTCCCGTTTGGAGTGGGCGAAATCCTTGTCCAGAATCCGGTCGGATGCAAAAAGATCGGCCAGTCCGTACTGAGCCAGCAGGATATCCACAGACTTCAGGTCTTTGGAGGTGGCGATAGCACAGAGAAAGCGGCGGGAGAGACTGCGAACTGTTTCAGGAATGCCTGGGAAGGGAGGAAGCATCCGTGCCCAGGCTTGTGGATCTTCGGACTGCAACTGTCCGCGGAGTGTGTAGAATCGCGCCTGGTATTCGCGGAGCATGTCCACGGAGAGTGTTCGCTTGAATGCGTCGAACTGCTCCTGGCTGTCGATTGCCTCTGCGGCGCCCGCTTCAAGAATCCGAAGAAAGACGAAGTAATCCTCTGCAAAGTTGCCCATGGGCATGAGCTGTCTGAATTGGGTGATGAAATCCGGATTTGCCTTCTCGAACGGTTCGACATCACCGGGGCTCAGGGATCCGTTCACCGGAAGTGTGTGATACGGCGCAAGCTGGATGTATGTGTTCACAGCCATCCGGATTGAATCGTGCAGCGAGTCGCACAGAACGCCGTCAAAATCGAAAACGAGAATGTGTTCATGTCGGATCATATCACTACATTCAACGATAGGTGTCAATGCTGCGATCGGCTGTCCTGTCGTAGGTGTCGAGCAGTTTGTCGTCCAGCCCGAATTCCTGCAAGAACTTGTGAAAAAGGTCTCTGCCCAGGTCCCAGCCTTCACGTTCGAATGCTGTCTTTTCCGGTCCTGTCGTCAGATTCACGGCATCCCAAAATTGTTGTGCCCGTCTGTTTTGCTCCGCTCTGCGCCATTGGAGATGATGTCCGGCCTCGTGGAAGAGCAAAAAGAGAGGGAAGGAAAAATCGTCCTTCCCCCTCTCATAAAAAACAACAAGACTGCTTCTGCCAGATGGCGGCGTGTAGTATGAGACAGCCTGACTCGTTTCGACCAGTTGGATGGACAGTTCCGGGAAAACATCCCACGCCAGAAATGCTTTTGCCTGATCGAGTACGGCCTTTCCGATCATCCGCCCTGCCTAAGCGTCGATGAAGTCCGCAACATACATGTAGCGAAAATCTTTGCCATTCCATACCTGGATGCCGGCATACACGCCATAGACGACACCGGCGATTGGCACGAGAATCAGGAACGGAATAAAGAGCAGGCCGATGAGAATGATGGAGAGAACCCCCACGACGATGCCCAGAACCGCAGTGGCAAGGTAGACGGCCAGTTGAAAGAAAAAGGCCTGCTTAGCCTGGAATTC
This sequence comes from uncultured bacterium, assembly GCA_964508725.1. Taxonomy (GTDB): domain Bacteria; phylum Zhuqueibacterota; class QNDG01; order QNDG01; family DSAB01; genus CAZDVF01. The sequence goes on from CAZDVF010000397.1 coordinate 1,650, forward strand.
CACGTAAGTTGATTTATCTTCTTTATTCCGCTCCAGCAGCCAGATGATCAATGGAATGGCCATGGAGAATGGCCCGAGGATCAGGATCGCCAGAAAGGAGAAATGGGCCAGACCGGCCAATTGGGTGTTGTTGTCTTTTAATTTCGGCTGTTCCGGTGTTTTTTTGACGGCTTTTTTTTCTGCCATGGTATCCACCCCTGTCACACGATTTGATGTGTTGTGGCGCCGCCTGAAGCGACGCCGGTTTTATTCAAGTTTACGATGCAAGGGTCTTCAGGGTTACAGTTAACAGCTCCCAGAACCGTTCAATCGATCCGATGTGGACCTTCTCGTCTGGTGAGTGGGGATTCTTCAGTTCGGGGCCGAAGGAGATCATGTCCATGCCCGGAAATTTGTCGCCGATGATGCCGCATTCCAGCCCGGCGTGGATGGCCATAATTACCGCATCTTTGCCGGTGACATCCTTGTGCACCTTTTTCATGGTTTCGAGCAGAGGCGACTGCAAGTTAGGCGACCAGGCGGGATATCCATCAATGTGCTTGATGGAAGCGCCGGAGAGGACGGCCACGGCTTCGATTTTATGGCGGATGGACTCCAGCGCCGAGATGATGGAACTGCGTGTGCTGGTGTAAATGCTGGCTTCAGTCTCGGTGGTTTTAACGATGGCCAGGTTGTTGGATGTTTCGGTCAGCCCGGCGATTTCCTGGCTCATGGCCATGACGCCGTGGGGGAGTCCCACAATCAGGGCCAGGAAGGTCTTCTGTGATGCGTCATCCAAAGGATCGCCGATGGCTTCTGAAACAGGTTCGGTCACGAGTTTGATTTCGGTTTCCACGGCCTTGTACTCGTACTGGATTTCCTTGAACCGCTCCGTGAGTTCGGATTTCAGAGCTTCTACATCCGATGCCCCAGCGACGAGCACAGCAAAGGCCTCCCGCGGGATGGCGTTGTGTTTGCTTCCGCCTTCCAGTTGTACGAGTCGGAAGGGGACGTCGAGTTTGAAGAGCATCCGCGCGAGTAGCTGAATGGCGTTCCCCCGGCCGGTGTGGATGTCGATGCCCGAGTGTCCCCCGCGAAGTCCGGTGAGACTCACCTTGAGCGCTGTTTTGCCCTTGGCTGTTGTGCGCTTCAGTG
>CAZDVF010000398.1:0-2753 GCA_964508725.1 uncultured bacterium
GCTTGCAGTTTGACTGCGTTCAGCGCGTACGAGAATGCGCTGTTTTTCGTGTTCCGCGACGGGACAAGCGGAGTGGAAACGTACGGAGCGTCCCGTTTCATGACCTGCGATGTGCTTGAAGACGGCACAGTGGACATGAATTTCAACCGGGCGTACAATCCCCCTTGCGCGTATACGCCGTATGCAACCTGTCCCTTGCCGCCGCCCGAGAACAACCTGTCGGTTCGCATCGAAGCGGGTGAGATGGTTTATGCGAAGAGTTCTGAACACTGATGATTGTAATCCATTCTGTCGGAGTGTGAGTCATGTCAGTCAAATCTTCCATTGTACCGGAGGACCATCTTCCGGTGAATGATTTCCCCTTTCCGGTTCCTGAGACGCGGTTCGATCAGCGCAACGAGATGTTCAAGCGCCGCACCTGGGATCCCGAAATCAAGCCCCACGGCGACCGGCTCTACCACACGGTCAAGTACCAGGATAAGCCCGGCTTTCGCAAGCTGGATTACGCCCTGCGCAATGCAGCGTGGCACATCGAGTACGGATACGCCTTTGGCAACCAGCGCGGCAACAGCGGCCTGTACGGCTGGGATTACGTCTCTCCCAAAGTGCAGAAATTCATTGACGCCGGAGGACCGGTGACTCACGATCCGGAGACCAACAGCCGCATCGTGAAGCGGGCCGCCCGGTTTCTGGGCGCCGACCTGGCGGGTGTGTGTTTTGCCCATCCCAATCTCGTCTATTCTCACGAGATGGATCTGGTGGAGCAGAAGCACCGTCCCGTCCAATTGCCTGACGGGTGCGACCACGCCGTGGTTATGGCCGTGGAGATGGACTACGAAACCAGCCGATATTCACCGGACGGGATCTCGGGCGCGGCCACCGGACTGGGGTACTCAATGCAGGCGGTGCTGGCCAATCTGGTGGCCACGTTCATCCGCGGACTAGGGTACCGGGCCGTTCCGTCGGGAAACGACACGGCGATTTCTATCCCCCTGGCCATAGCCGCGGGTTTGGGCGAACTGGGGCGCAGCGGCCTTCTGATCACCGAGAAATACGGACCCCGTGTCCGTATTTGCAAGGTCTTTACAGATATGCCCCTGGCGCACGACACGGTCCGGCCTTTCGGCGTGGCTGCGTTCTGCAAGACGTGCAAGAAGTGCGCGCGGCAGTGTCCGTCCCAGGCCATATCACATGGAGAGCCGACAACAGTCGGCCCGTCCGCGAGCAATCACTCCGGCGTGCAAAAGTGGTACATCAATCCTGAAAAGTGTTTTCTTTTCTGGGTTAAAAACTGGATGGATTGCAACAACTGTGTGGCTGTATGCCCGTTCAACAAGCCAGCGGGGTGGACGCACGACCTGGCGCGGTGGATGATCCGGCGTCTGCCGGTTTTGAATCCATTGTGGGTGAAACTGGACGATCTGCTGGGATACGGCAAGCTGATTCCGACGAAGAAAAAGCGGTTTTGGGATGCGATGTAACGTGTTGCGAATTGTTTTCTGTTTAGTTGTTGGGACGATGAAGCACAATCCCGAAGGATGACAGAGGAGGGCGAAATGCCCCGGGTGATTCACATTGTCGGCGCGTCGAACACAGGCAAAACACGACTGGTCACGCAGCTCATTCCTCTTCTTCAACAACGTGGATTAAACGTCGCTGTCATCAAACATTGCCACAAAAATTTTGAACTGGATACAAAAGGCAAGGATTCACAGCGGTTCCTCGAGGCAGGATCACCGGCTGTCGGGCTGATTTCGCCCGACAGGTCGGCTGTCCTGATTCAGGGAGGGGAGTCTGCATTCCACACATTTGCCGAACGTCATTTTCCCAATATGGATCTCGTGCTTGTGGAAGGGGGCAGGAATGTTTCCGATGCGCAAAAGATCGAGGTGCTAAGGCAAGGCGTGTCGGACGTGTTGCGGTCCAATCCCGAACAGCTTGTCTGTGTCGTCTCGGATATCGATATATCTTCGGACGCGCCGGTTTTTTCTCCCGAAGCAGTGGGTGCAATTGCCGATTGCATCGTCCACAGAACGACGGAGAAAGAATCATCCATTAAACTCGAAGTGGACGGCAAACCGATTCCCTTGACGCAATTTGTGTGTGATTTTATTGAGAACGTTGTCCTGGGCATGGTTGCGACTCTGAAAGGCGTTGGCAAGAATCCAAAACAGATCGTCTTGAAAATGAACAAGGAGGGTGCAAAATGAAGGTGCTGCAATTACTGTGTGTTGTGTTGGTCCTGGCCCTGACGGGGTGCCAGCCTCAGAGTGGTTCCACTGTATCGATGAAAGCCGAATATTTGACATCCGAAGGCTCTTCGAACCGTCCGTTTTCCGAAGCGGTGCGCGTGGGCAACATGCTCTATCTCTCGGGAACAATTGGACACGACCCGGCAACGGGCAAACGACCCGAGGGCGGGATTGTACCGGAAACCCATCAGGCACTTCAGAACATGAAGGCAACGCTGGAAAAATATGGCTCGTCTCTCGATCATGTCGTGAAGGTGACAGTGATGATCGGCGACATGAAGGATTTCGGCGACATGAACGCGGTCTATGTTACTTATTTCCCGAACCATAAGCCCGCGCGCAGTACATTCGGCGCAAGCGGATTGGCCGGCGGCGCTGCACTCGAGATAGAGTGTGTCGCTGTGATTCCTTAATATTGATTGATTTTCAAACAACTGGCTCTGCCAATGGTTCTCGATCCTAAACTGGACGGCAGAGATACCTGCCTACTTTAAGCCCCCC
>CAZDVF010000399.1:0-2743 GCA_964508725.1 uncultured bacterium
TGATCGACGGCGTGGAGTATCATGCCGATCTCATTATCTCATCCACTGGTGTGATGGCGAACTGGCGCCGTCAATCGGGGCACATGCTGGAACCGGATGACATCCGTGACGCGCTGGACGCGGCGCAGCCACGCTTCCTTGTGGTCGGCACGGGCAAGTTCGGTATGATGCAAATTTCGGACGCTGTCCGAGCCCTGTGCGACGAGAGGCAGATCAACCTCCAAGTTGCTGTGACTGACAAGGCCGTCAAGATGCACAACAGGCTCATCCTGATTGACGACCGGGTGACGGGCGCGTTTCACCTGACGTGCTGAGAGAAGCGCTCCAAGCAAAGACAGAGTGAAGCTTCTGTTCACGTTTTCCCCTTGATCTTCCCCGAAAAAAAGCATACTTTGACTGCATCTTTCATCCAACGTGAAAGCGACCATGCTGCACAATCCACATATCCTGGCATTTATCCGGTTACATTTCGGCCCATATCGGGAAATCATCCCGCTGGCCGGGGATGCGTCTGTCCGGCACTACTTTCGTGTCACCGGATCAGACGGAACAGCCGTCCTGTGCATCGACAGCCATTTTACAGGCGGAGATCCTGAAACCTATCCCTTTTTCGTGGTTCACCGGCTTCTGTCGGGCGCAGGGCTGCCCGTTCCCAGGGTTTTCGGATGCGATCCCAGACAGGGTCTCATTTTTCTCGAAGACGGGGGAGACGACCACGTGCAGACCGTTTTCCCACGGCTCGAAAGTGAGGCGAGGGTTTCCCTCTTTCGTACACTCATCGGCCTGATGACGGAGATCCAGCGCATTCCGCCTGGCGAAGCAGATGTCCCTTTTGGGCTCGCTTTCGATGTCGAGAAACTCATGTTCGAGTTTTCTTTTTTTGCGGATCATTTTCTGGGTGATCATCTCGGTATCGTCCTCTCGCAGAAGGATCGGACGGCGCTGGACAGGGCTTTCCGCGAGATCTGCGCGATTCTCGATCAGCCGATACTGTTCGTGCTCAACCACCGGGACTTTCACAGCCGAAACATCCTGCTGCCCGCATCAGGGCCCATGCTCATCGACTTTCAGGATGCCCGCATGGGTTTGCCCCAGTACGACGCTGTATCCTTATTACGCGACGCCTACCTCGTCCTTAACGACACAGATGTGGAAACACTGAAGACCGTCCACTTCGAATTGCTCAAAGGATCGGGCTACGACCGGATGAGCCGCGATGCTTACGATTTCTATTTTGACATTCAGGCGTTTCAACGCAACGTCAAGGCGCTGGGAACCTTCGGGTATCAGATCGCAGTGTGCGGGAACCGGGTGTACGCACCGTACATCCGGCCCACGGCTGCGTACCTGCCGGCGGTCATCCGGCGGAGATCCGAACTGCGCGCTGCAGGCGACATTCTCCTGCCACTCCTGGAGAGTGTCCTGTGAAGGCCTTTATTCTGGCGGCAGGTTTTGGCGAACGCCTGCGTCCGCTCACAGGCACGACGCCCAAACCGCTTCTGCCCGTGCTGAATCTGCCGGTCATCTGCTACACCCTGTCCCTTTTAAAAGAAGCTGGCATTCGGGATGTGGTGATCAACCTGCACCACGAGGCTGATCAGATTATTCGATTTTTCGACGCGCACGACCGGTTCAGACTCAATGTGACATTTTCCTGCGAAGCGGAGATTCTGGGCACTGGCGGCGGGCTGAAGCGATGCCAGCGTTTTCTCGAAGATGCGCCCTTTTTCCTCATTAACAGCGACATCGTGCTGGATGCTGATCTGTCCGGCCTGGCAGAGATGCATGCCCGGTCCGGAGCGCCGGCCACGTTGCTGCTCCACAGAACCCAGCGCGCTGCCCAAATCGGTCCAGTGGGTGTATCCGGCAATCATGTCGTGGATTTCAACAATCTACTGGGCACGGGCGTCACGTCCGATCTAATCTATTCCGGCGCGGCTGTGATCAGTCCCGACATCTTTCCCTGTCTTGAGGGGAATTTTTCAAGCATCGTTACGACCGGGTACACCGGACTCATCCGCGACCGGTTTGTTGGATTTTCGGAGCACCGGGGATTCTGGTGTGACGTGGGCAATCCCTCCGCTTTTCTGGACGTCAACACAACATGCATTGGGTCCGTCCTGAAACTGCGGGAGCGTATCCGCACCACGCTGGGGATGGAGCCGGCGTGCATTTCACCGTCCGCTCGCATCGGGAGTGACGCTGTGCTGTGCGATTCCGTTGTGGGTGAGGCGTGCTCCGTCGGAGAGCATGTCCGATTCCAGCGTGTTGTGGTATTGCCAAAGAGTTCCGTACCTGACCGGAGTGCGCTGTCAGACGCTGTCGTGCATCCCGGAGGCGTGCTCCACGTTCAGAATCCATCCACAAACGGGGGAAGTAAGTGATGGTTGCCACGGGACTTGACCGGTTTCTCGAATCCGTTCCGAGATACAGAGGCCGCCGCATTGGTTTGATCGCCAACCAGACTTCGGTGACACGGGATCTCCGGTACAGCTGGGAGGCGCTGGTTCGAGCAGGTATTCCGCTGCGCCGCATTTTTTCTCCGGAACACGGCCTCTTTTCCACAGAGCAGGACCAGATTGCCGTTGGCAGGCAGCCTGGAATCGGCTGCGATGTGGTGAGCCTTTACGGTGATTCGGAGAGGTCGCTGATTCCTGATCCTGCTCTACTTGACGATCTGGATCTGGTGTTGTTTGATATTCAGGATGTGGGCACACGGTACTACACATATGTGAATACACTG
>CAZDVF010000400.1:0-2727 GCA_964508725.1 uncultured bacterium
GGTCATGAACTGGAATTACACGACGGAACAGTTGATGATTCAGATTGCCGGATATTTTACTGGCATCGCCATTCTCATTTCCTGCCTGGGTTTGTTGGGACTGGCGTCATTTATGGCTGAGCAGCGGACAAAGGAAATCGGCATTCGGAAAGTCTTGGGTGCATCGGTTCAGAAAGTCGTGTTCATGTTGTCAATCGATTATACCAAGTGGATATTCATTTCAAACGTTGTCGCATGGCCCGCTGCTTACCTTGTCATGCGGAAAATAATGCAACGGTATGCATATCGCGTCAATATTGGTCTTGATATTTTTATTCTTTCCGGATTGGCTGCTTTGCTTGTGGCCTTACTCACGGTCGTGTTTCAAGCGGTTAAAGCAGCTCATGCCGATCCTGTCAAGTCTTTAAAATATGAGTAAGAGTTATTTTATCTCAAAGTTGCACATTTTATTGTTCCAATTCGCTAGTGAAAACTATGCACTTTCAGTGCATAGTGGTTTATTATGTTTCCCATAAATCTGGTTCTGAATAATTCACAGAAATAGGGGTTTTCACAATCGACATTTGCCGAGGCAGACAACACAAGATCGCTGTTCTTCCTTCAGTCTTTCCTCAGCATTGCTACGACCTTTCGACTCAGAGCCATGCCATCCTTCCACCAGTTGGTCACGATACCGTCGCAGTATGCCTGATCCAGCAATCCTGTGAAGGGATCACTGAAAAATGATGGCGTCTGGTTTTCCATCGGCGTACCGGCCAAAGGGATGAAGAAGTGGATTTGGGAGCGGGCGCGATACCTGGTGTTGAGATGACGCGCAAACTCCAGCGCCTGATAGCGCTCATCGTCCGTTTCATCCGGGTATCCCATGATAAAATCAAGTATGGGAGTGAAACCGGCCTCGCGGGCGTAAGATGCGGCCCGTTCGATGTCTTCCGTGGTATGTCCGCGTTTAAGGTTCCGCAGTCGCGTATCCGAACCCGATTGGGCGCCGATGGTGACCTTGCGGTTGGCGCAGTACCGAACAATCAAATCCAACAGCTCGGGCCGGATCGTGTTGGGTCGCAGCTCAGATGGAAAGATCCCGTATTCCACATGGCGAATGCCGGCTTCCACCGCCATGCGCAGAAGGGCTTCGATTTGTTCCATTTCTGGCCGGCCTGGTTTTTCCGCGCCGTACTCGAAACCACTGGGGGAGATGAAGTTGATACGAAAAAGGTAGCGCCGCTTCTGAAGTTCATCCAGATACTGTTTAACCGATTCAAGCGATCGGTGGCGGGGGTGATGACTTGCGGTTTGGCAGAACCGGCAGCGCCAGAAGCAGCCGCGTGTGATTTCAAGCGGCGACATGAGTGAGATTGTTCGTGAGATGGGGAAACTGGCGTCCAGGTCTGCCTCTTTATCTGTGCGATACACAGCACCGCGGACGGCATCACTATTGTCCAGAATGTCCCTTACGATTTGCGGAAGTGTGCGTTCTCCTTCGCCCGCACAAACGACGTCGAATCCCATGCTCAAGGTTCCTTCAGAATCGCCGGTCGGGTGCGATCCCCCGGCTAAGAGAAAGAGATCCTTCCGCGCTGTCCGCCGCACGATCTGGATTTCCTCCCACACATCGGGAAGATGCGGTGTCATAAAACTGTAGGCGATGATGCACGGTCCATCCGCAGGGATGCGGCGCAACATGTCATCCAGTGAATCCGCGGTTTGCAGGTCCAGTAGGCCTCCCAATTCACTGATTTCGAGAATGTGACACAGCACAGGCAAGGTCAGGTGGTTGCCGTCGGTCTGGCGAAAGATGAGGAGTGGCAGTTGTTTTTTCTTCATGGTCAGGGCTGCTTTAGACAGGGTTTGTGATGGATCATCCGTATTAATTTTGAGATATGACTTTCAGTTGAAAATTCATGAATCATTTGCATGGGGATTCCAATGAGATTCCGATTCCCGTACACCATATTTGTTCCGGCTCTTCTCTTCGGATTGATGGTGATTGTTTCTTGTCGCAAGAATATTGCGGAGCCTGAACCACTCCGATCCTACGCCTGGGATGAGTCGACGCCGGGAGTACAGGGATTGAATGAAGACGCCTTGACCATGGCCATCGAAGAAACAGAGAATATGCCCTTTCTGGCGAGCCTGCTCATCGTGAAGAACGGATTCCTGGTTGTTGAAAAGTACTTGCAACGTACAGCCGGGCGTGATGCAACCTGGGAATGTCAGTCAGTGACCAAGAGTGTGGTTTCGGCGCTCATCGGCATCGCTCTTGCGCGCGGTGATCTCGACAGTCTGGGGCAGACGCTTGACCTGTTTTTCCCGTTACAGATTACGTCCGAGTCTGATCCGAGAAAGAAGACCATCACCATCGAGCACCTCTTGACCATGACCAGCGGGTATCCCTCCGATTCAGAGGTGGAAACGATCGCCCCTTTGGGATACTATCCAACCATCGAGGCGTTTCTCGAGGCGCCGCTTCAAAGTGATCCGGGAGAGACGTTCAGGTATTCCAGTTACGGATCAAGCGTGTTGACATATATTCTGACGAGACGGACTCTGATGCATGTCACGGCGTTTGCCGAACGCTATCTGTTCAGACCGCTTGGGATTGAGAATTGGTACTGGCAGCAGGATGCGTCCGGTGTCCCTTATGGCGGTGTAGGTCTCTGGATGACGCCGCGTGACATGGCGCGATTCGGATACCTCTACTTGAAGAACGGTGTTCTCAACGGCAAC
>CAZDVF010000401.1:0-2721 GCA_964508725.1 uncultured bacterium
GGCTCCGCCGGGAGTCTTAAAGCCACCGCCTCTGGCGGTGGATCGTTTACTTTAGAAGGTAGTCGCATGTATCGGGAACTATTCGAACCACCCGATACAGAACAATTGGCTCTCAACTTGGAGGGAGCTTGAAAAATGGGGGTCATTCAGGAGTATCTATATTTCCTCTTGATTTCTGACAAAACATTTCTTAAATTAAACGCTCAATGGTGGGTATAGCTCAGCTGGTTAGAGCGCCAGGTTGTGGCCCTGGAGGTCACGGGTTCAAATCCCGTTACTCACCCATCTTTGATTGATCTTCAAACCACTGGCTCTGCCAGTGGTTCTCGATCCTAAACTGGTCAGCACTGACGTGCCTGCTTTGAATCCACCGCTACGCGGTGAATTTAAAGCCACCCGCTTTGCGGGTGGTCGTTTACTGTTGTTTTTATTCGCCATTATTCATAATTGTCCCCATCGTCTAGTGGCCTAGGACTCAGGGTTTTCATCCCTGCAACAGGGGTTCGAGTCCCCTTGGGGGCACCATGCATCAGGGCGGAAATAAATTTACCGCCCTGATTTATTTTCCCCATACCTCATTCCGATCACAAATCTTTCCATTTTCGCAACGTTGTGTCTTGAGATGCAGAATTTCAGCGCGATTTCTGAGGTTTGACGTGACTTTCCATCCGGCCTTGGATCATTATTGATGAAGAGGAAGACCTGATTTCACAGAGGCTGACGTCCCTGCGGAGTCCCTCAAGTGTGTGACTTAATGAATTTGAGGAGCTCCTTCAATTTTATCTGTGCTGAGCAGATCGTTTTGATCGATGCCCTTTAATTGTTGCCGGATTGATTCGGATGCAGGTAAGTGTCGGGTAACCCACAGAAAGTACTTTGCATCGGACCGGCCCAATTCCTTGTATATGCGATATACGTCGAAATAACCCTGAGCAATCTCTTCGATGTCACTTTCTGTCAGATTTCCCGGCCTTCCACCCAGGGGATGAATTCGGATTTCGTTACCAATCGCGAGGATATCCGGATTCGACAACCTGTTGCGGTTCGTACGATAGAGCAAAGGCCATAATTCAGATTGCAAATAGCGATCACCGGCAATTAACCAGAGTGTCTCGCCCGGTCTGATGGTATGCCATCCCCCTGGGATTCCCGCTGCCGGTTCCGCAGTCGGCGGCGCTTCTTCCGGTGTGACCTGTCTTTCCGATTCTGCTTGGACGGGCGCTTCTTCCGTTTGGATCTGGGCAGGTGGAGGTTGCCGGGAAGGCTGTGTTTCCTGCCCACGGGTCCGGCACAGATAGATGAGAAGAATGGCCACAAGCGGGATAATGAGCAGGAGCCACCAGATCCTCCGCCGGCTTCCTGTTGTCTCATCAGAAGATTTCAGCTTGGTAGCTTGTGGACCTTCCTCTTCCTCTGGTTGACTTCTCCATGTGGATGGTTCGGTTTCCCCAGCTTCTGAACCCGTCCCGAGAATTTCCGGACGCAGATGCGCGTATTTCCTGTTGATGAATCGGCGCAGACGGGCTTCTGCCTTGTAGTTCACTTTGCTGTGGGCCGGGATTTCGATCTCTTCTCCAGTCTGGGGATTCCGGCCTGTTCGGGCTTCGTGCCAGCTCAGGCGGAAGCGGCCGAGACCGCCCAGGTTAACGAAACCGTCCCGTTTCAGACCGTCCCGGGTGACGTTTCCTGCTTCGATGAGCAGATCGTGAACCAATTGTTTCGATGCTCCCGCTTCTGCTGCGATTTGATCCACGAGGTCGGAGAACGTGATTTTCTCATTCATTTTCGATCCTCGTTTGTTTGACGTCGTCTTTGAGAGATGTGCTGGGATGAAACTGGATCACGCGTTTTTTCGGAAGCAGCAGGTAGTGCTTGTGGTATGGATCGTACGATTTTCTGGGTTGGACAAGATGTGTGTGAAACGTGCCAAGACCGGGGATGGTGATCCCGACATCCTTGTCAAGCATGTGCCGCATGGTTTTATTTCCGGCCTTGATCAGGCGTTTGATTTCAGCCCGAGATTGACCGAGACGATCGGATAGGCGCTCGACGAATTCTGCATTGGTCATTGTCTGATCCCTCCATCTTTATATTTCGGAGAAGTATCGTCTGGCGATGATATTCGGCCATGCCTCTATTCAATATGCTGAGATTATCAGGGTTACGTTTTAATCAAGGCACAATACCAAAAGCAAATGAGACAAATCCCTAATGATTGATTGATATTCCTTTGAGGAGGTGCAGTCCATTTCTCTCGCGATGTGGGTGACCTTTACTCGGTAGAAATAAAGCTAAAAAAGCGCGCAGGAGTAATTCAAGAATCGATGATAAAGATAAGGATGGGGAGAAAGAATTCTTTTTATGTATTTTGATTATTACATAGCGTGTGGATTTAAAAAAATCTAATTATTCAATCCATCAAAGTCAAGTAATTGTTTTTCTGTTATACACTGTGACGTATCTGTCTTTTTGGTCTCAAACAGAGGCCGTTCCACTAGCATGTCATGAAGTTGTGAACATCGACTACTTAATACTGTCTTTCATGTCTTCCCGATGAAACCTTGTAACCTTTTTCAAATAAACAATGTCCTATTTATGAGTGTCGGTTATTAAAAAATGCCTGTGTATGTAACATCCACTAATTGACAACGTATTTTGAATAGGCACTGATTGATCTTCAAACCACTAGCTCAGCTAGTGGTTCTCGATCCTAAACTGGAC
>CAZDVF010000402.1:0-2712 GCA_964508725.1 uncultured bacterium
CACGATCAGGTCAGCACAGTCCACAACATCCGATTGGATGCGTGTTTGATTATCGATTGTCTGGACAATGGATTCGTACGGTGCCACAGTCCGGATGATCCCGTCTGAAATCCAGATGGAATCGGGGGACGACGCATCAACCCGTTCGTGGCGGTAGATTTGCCGGACATGTTTTAAAATCAGGCTGGACATGATTCCCTCAACATCTTGTTGCAGTCATATCGGTCCGAAACATCTGTTACAACATTATGTAGAGGCGCGGCATGCCGCGCCCGCATTCATTCACGGAAGGGAATGAATGCACGCATCACATCGGCATCAAACGCGGACCGTAAACTTGCATGAATCGGCTCCTGTCTTGACTGTCTGATGCCGTTCGACCTGGACGGTCTTTCCCGTCACTGTCTCAAACATCTCCTTGATCCACCCCGCGGAACAGGCGCAGTACATGTCGGGCAGGCGGTCGGGCCCGTCCGCCACCAGCTCGCAGTTACATTGACTGTAGGTCAGATCCACGACATCTCCACGGTGTGGGAATCATAACAAAACCCAGAATACCACCAAAAAGCCATTTCATAAAATCCTTCCGAAACATCGCCATCTCCTTATTTCGCACCCATGGACGTCTTCTTGTACCCGCCAGGCAGATCGTAGATTCCCGCCGGCGCTTTGCCCTCTTTGACCTCGACCAGCTCGGTCTGGGACTTAATCGTCTGTCCCATTACTGTGCTGGATGTCATTGTCAACACAGCAACGCCCTTGATCTTCTGCATCTCATTTTGGAGAGTTTCTATTGCCCCCTGCATACCGGGTATCTGTGCAAACATGGCCGACGTATACCTGGCGTAGGCCTCTTTGTCCACCTTGATCTCCTCGGTCGCCCAGACCTCCGACGTCATCGGCCCCATCATGCTTTCAATAGTTTGGATGTATTTTGTGCAGCCCCACTGGCTGATCCTTTTCGACTCGCCCGTCGTTTGGACAGAGACCTTTATCTGCATCATGTTCTGCATCTGTTTGACTTTTTCAGCGTCGGCTTCCGGCATCATCGACTTGGCCATCTGACTCATGTCCGTCGGCATCTCAACATACGTTTTCTTTGCGTGATTGAGGATATACATCACACCCTTGTCCATGCGGATAATCACCGACTGATCTTGACCATCGCTGCGAACCTTGTCGTTGGCAATCCACGTGGACACGATCTCGTCTTTAGCCGGTTGCTCCTGGCCCATTATACTGAATCCGTCGGTGTGCTGTTTCTGTTTCATGAAAATATCCGCGCCTGCCCGGGCGGCTAAACCAAAAAGCAACAGACACAGGAACATCAAAATAGATTGTTTTTTCAATGTGTCTCTCCTTACACTATGTAAAATTGGCTGGAATATAGCCCTGTCAGCGTGGACTATAATTATTCTCAAGATAGAACATTCTTTGATAAAGTGCAAGATCCGGATCAAAAAAACGGATTCAACCTGTTCAACATGATCCCATCCTACCACATCTGTTCAGATTTAGATCCTCCCGCCAGATGGAAATCCTTGCAACTTGAATCAAAATTTAGTACCATGCCCCTGAAACAGATCCGCCGGATCAGGAGCATCACGTGAAATCGGACCGCGCCGACATCCTCCGCCTCAAACACAAATACCGCCGGCTCATCCTCTCTGGCAAACTGAAGCTGCCACACGGGGATGCCGTCAAGCTGCTCGGCCCGGACTGCGCCTACCACCTCTATTCCGTTACGAACGGAAAAGAGGATCAGAGAAAAAGGACATCTCAAGGATCACGGATCAGATCTGCAAAATCCCGAAAGAAAGCCAAAGTGTAGTTAATGCGGAGGACGTGCCGTGCGCATCGACCGGATGCTTGCTATCACCGTCATGATGCTCAACCGCGACCGGATCACAGCGCGTGAACTAGCGGACAAATTCGATGTCTCTGTACGGACCATCTACCGCGACCTGGACGCAATCGACCGGGCGGGCATCCCTCTGGTTTCATACGCAGGAAATCGGGGCGGCTACGGCATTCTCGACACCTTTAAATTGGACCGCCATCTCTTGACCCTGGAGGATATGCTGGCCATACTCTCGGCGTTAAAAGGCGTCAATGCCACACTCGAAAACCGTGAAATTGACAACGCCATCGAGAAAATCACCAGCCTGATTCCCGGAGACAAATCAGATGTAGTGGCCAGTCGCACCGAAGAAATGGTCATCGACATTCTGCCCCTGGGATACACCCGCAAGCAGCGGGAACGCATTCGCGACATCCACGCCGCCGTCACAAACAGACGCTGCATTCGCTTCCTCTACCGAAATGCAAAGGGAGAAACAGTTCGCCGGACCATTGAGCCCATGACCCTCATCTTCAAGGGATACGCCTGGTATCTCTTCGCCTTCTGCCGGCTGCGCGAGGACTTTCGTCTGTTTCGTCTGTCGCGGATCAGCGAGATCGAAATCCTTGACCAAACCTTTATCAGGAAGAGTGCACACTATCAGGATATCATGCCCGCCGATCCACACCCACGCGTTCTCGTCCGTTTGAATCTCCTCTTCACTCCCAACGTTCGCTGGCGGGTAGAGGACTTTTTCGACCAGTCGCAGATCACGCTGATGGATAACGGCAGCCAGATTGTGGATGTATCCTTTCCCGAAGATGACTGGGTCTACAGCTTCCTCCTCAGCTTTGGAAATGACGTGGAAGTCC
>CAZDVF010000403.1:0-2700 GCA_964508725.1 uncultured bacterium
GATGCCTTTGACCTAAAAAGTCTGCCCCCCAGACGATGCGTCTGGTTCCGGGCTTCGGGAACACTCCCGGAAGATCCAGCGCTTCATCGTTACGTTTTGGCATATGCTTCCGATTTTGGAATGGTAGCGACTATTCTTTTTCCTCATGGTCGCCGTTCATGGCAGGTAACCATGCAAGTGGCTAGCCTTGATCATGCATTATGGTTTTATCATGATTTTCGTATTGACGATTGGCTACTCTATGTTATTGAAAGCCCAGCCGCCGCCGGCGCACGAGGCTTAATTTTCGGGCGGGTTTTTACCCGCAATGGTAATTTGGTAGCACTAACCGCTCAAGAGGGACTGATTCGAGATCGCAGCTTTTAGTATCTCATTTTTATATCATTCTAATAGATAATGCACCTCCAGTCAATCTTGAACAAGGGTGCTTCGAAGGGGATATAATGATGTCGAAAGAAAATAGCATGGATAAAAAAGAGGTTGAAAAATTGTTGGATTCGATTCCTCGGGAGCTATTAATGGGCTTCCTGGATAATCCTTATGAGTCGATGTTTCTCATCGATTCACACGGCATTGTGCGCTATATGAGCCATGCCAATGATGAAACGTATTTATTGCCTTCGGAAAAAGCAATTGGTCGACATATTTCGGAGGTTAGCCCCGACACTGGGATGTTACGCGTTTTGAAAACAGGCAAAGCTGAGATTGGCCGCAGCATGATGCTCGACAACCAGTGGCGGGTTGTAGCTCGAATACCTATCAAATGGGGTGATCAGATCGTTGGAGTGGCTGGAAAGCTCATGTTCATGAGCCATGATAAAATTAAATCGCTTTATCAGCGAATTGATAAGCTAGAACGAAACTTAAATTTCTACAAAGAGGAATTGAACGCGGTAAATGGAAGCCGCTACACTTTCGATTCGATCATCGGAGACTCCGATTTGATTCAGCAGGCCAAGACCCTTGCGCTTCAAGCTGCCGAGAATGATGTCCCTATCATAATTGTTGGCGAGTCCGGGACCGGCAAGGAACTTTTTGCCCATAGTATACACCGGGCGAGTCCTCGCGCAGGAAACAATTTTGTGCGGGTCAACTGTGCCGCTATCCCCCGAGATTTGATCGAGGCAGAATTGTTTGGTTATGAAGAAGGGGCCTTCACTGGCGCGAATAAAAAAGGCAAACCGGGAAAATTTGAATTGGCTGACAAGGGAACCATATTTCTCGATGAGATTGGAGATATGCCCAGTGATGTACAAGTCAAGCTGATGCGCGTGTTGCAAGAGAAAGAGGTGGAGCGAATTGGGGGTAGAGGTCCCAAACCTGTTAATTTCAGGTTGATCAGTGCCACAAACCAAGATCTTGAAAAAATGATCGGCACCGGGATGTTCCGGTTGGATCTCTACTATCGCCTGAATGTGATCAGTATTAATCTGCCTCCCTTAAGAGCTATCCCTGAGGATATTCCACTGATTTTTAAACATGTGATGAAAAGACTGAATGAAAGGAGGAAAAAGCCGGTGCATCACGTCAGTGAGCAAGCGCTGGAGGCCATTAGAAACTACGCCTGGCCAGGTAATGTGCGTGAATTGCGCAATGTCGTAGAGCGGGCCATGATTGTCTGCAAAGAGGGGCGAATTGAATTGGCGGATCTACCGATTTCTGTTCAGGAAACCCCAGCATATAAAAATCCCGCGGGCGCCGAGACTTTTTCGCTCAAAGAAATCCTGGACAGTGCGGAGCGCAAGGCGGTGATGTCGGCCCTGGAAAGCTGTGGCAACAATCGTGTCCGGGCGGCGGCTTTGTTGGGAATTCATCGAACCGGGCTCTATCAGAAAATGAAAAAATACGGCATTGGGTGATTTTTTTGGGTCTCAATGTGATTCGGGTATTAAATGTATAGAGAATACGACATGTAGAGGATTCTGTTCAACCCTGGTTGAAGTCCGAAAAACCAGCCCCTTGATCCATCCCCCCCTCCAAAGACTGTAGCGAAACCAATACACTTTTGCTTTCCGCAGGGTTTGACGCCACGGTGGTTTCGCGCTCTAAATATCTTTAAGAAAACGAAATCCAGATGGATCGGAAAAAAACGACCATCTGGCAAACTTCTTGCTCTGTCCTGGTTTCATCGTTTTTGCACCTCTCTTTTCGGGGCGATACGGCGGGCGGACGGAACCCGCGGATGTTTTCGGTTGTGCGGCCGCACGCTTGTTTCTCGGGCGATTTGAAATATGGTCGGCTTCAAGGCGCGATCCATCGATGTTCATCATCGCAGGAGGGATCGAATGAAAATCAAAAAAGTCATGGTGGTCGGTTCCGGATTGATGGGAAGTGGAATTGCCCAGGTTTGTGCTCAGGCAGGTGTTGATCTGGATGAAGGCTGTCGTGGATGGGATGCGCTCCATGATCTACACCGGGATTTCTGTTCGGATCTGGCCCTGGAATTGCCGGACGGCGACGAGAGGACGCACTCCCAGGACCTCGTGGATTTCTTCACTTCGATATAGAACTATTCGGGCTCTCAGGGTTTATGAAGGGACCTCAGATTTCCAGAGATTAACTATTACCCTTAATCCGTGACACAAAAAGTGCTGAAAATCAATATAACATGTTGAAATATTTATTAATGATATACGGGCGTACAGAATCACTCACTCGAAAGGTGAAAGCCATGCGCCCTGTCATTCGTATCAAGGACAC
>CAZDVF010000404.1:0-2695 GCA_964508725.1 uncultured bacterium
CTGGCGCAACGGTTTAAGGCGAAGCCGGTTCTGTCCCTGTCGAAATCTGTTGAGCGATGCGCTGATTTCCTCTTCCGTTTGATGGTATTGCTGTGAATCGCGCAGTAAAACATAGGTTGTCAAGAATGAATTGTGCCAATCGCCAGCGGGATCCCACATTGTCAGTCTGTGCGATGGCATGGAGATCAAATGACTGTATTGAAGATGTGAATTGGCTGGAGGATCGTCAATCACCGCGGTTACGGTCATATCAAAACGGTTCTTCAATCGGATCGTTTGCCCCACAGGATCTGAATCGGGAAAGTATTTCCGTGCGAGACTTTCGGTCAGAACGATGGTCAAAGGCTCAGTTAGCGCATTCTGCAACGAACCGGTAATCAGATGGACACTAAACAGATCCATAAATGATCGGTCCGCGTAATAGCATCCGTCTTCTGTGAATGTGCGATTGGGACTGGTTGAGAGGAATTCGCCCGTAACGCGTCGAATGCGCGCCGCATTGACAATATTGGGACATTCTGCTGCCAACGCCGGAGCTAGTGGAAAAGGCGTCTGGAATGTCTCTTCATCCCCATGAGGTGTCGTTTGTGTGACTTCAACACGATACAGGCGGTCGGCATGCGCGTGATGCGCGTCCCAACCATGCTCGTATCGTATAAAGAGCATGACCAGAATAAAACCCGTCAGTCCTGCCACCAAACTGACAACATTGATTGCCGAATAGGTTTTGTGACGGACAAGTCGTCGAAAAATGATTCTCAAGTCTCTGAAAAGCATTTCTCATCCTTCTCCATACCGGCAATCCCGACCATCATACTTCAGTATGGATCGGAAAATCGGCCATCACGATTTTGATTTCACCCTGTAAAGCACCCGGCCCAGATATCCGCCGGAATTGACTTCCGCAATGTACATGCCAGGCTGGAAATAGGCGCTGAGATTGAGTATCGGATCCGAAAGCGTCTCCAGAAGCGCGTTGGCATCCCAGTCGCGATCGCTGTCGCAGAGAAGGATATCATCCTTATTCTCGACTATTTTTTGCAGAATCTCTTTCAGATGCATGGTTAGACCTCCTGATTCTGAAAACGGGCTAACAAAAGCAGCCTGACAGAATCATGACTCATGTTGTCCTGGAACACGATTCGTACACAATGCGTGGCCACATGCCTTTTGAATACTGCGCAGCATCAATATCCTTTTCACTGTGCAAGCTGCACAAAATGGACAGGGCAGTCTTTCAGTGGATCACACGTGAAATTTGTCTTTGATGTTCTCGGTGACGATGTGCCCGTCAAACAGGTGAACCACACGCGATCCGTATTCTGCGTAAGTCGGTGAGTGGGTAACCATCACGATGTTGGTTCCATTTTCGTTCAGATCGGTGAGGATCTTCATCACTTCGTCACCGTGGGACGAATCCAGATTTCCTGTAGGTTCGTCAGCGAGAATCAATTTTGGACGCGCCACAACAGCCCTGGCTACGGCCACACGCTGCTGCTGCCCGCCGGAAAGCTGCTGGGGAAAATGGTTCCGCCGGTGCATGATCTGCATCTGTTCGAGGACTTCCTCAACCCGGCGCTTCCGGTCGCCTGACGAGACGCCGAGATAAAGGAGTGGGAGCTCCACATTCTCAAAGACCGTCAGTTCGTCAATCAGATTGAAGCTCTGGAACACAAATCCAATATTGGATTTGCGCATATTCGCCCTTTGCCGCTCCGAGTAGCCGGCGACTTCTTCACCGAGAAAATAGTATTCACCGGATGTGGGATTGTCAAGCAGACCCAACAAGTTCAACAGAGTCGATTTGCCGCAACCAGACGGCCCCATGATGGCCACAAATTCACCATCATTCACTTCGAAATTGACGTTGTTCAGCGCGGTGGTCTCCACTTCTTCTGTGGTGAAAACCTTTTTTAAATTCACAGTCTTGATCATCGGGCAACTCTCCATTTTATGATTTGTTCGGATCGTTGTATCAGGTTGTCTCAGTCTTTGAGTATTAATTTATCAATATCGCCAAAACTGTCGTACGACGACGTAATAACCTTTTCATCCTGCTGCAGTCCTTCCAGTACAGTATAAACCCGGGGATTGTACCTGCCGACGCGGATATCACGCTTGATCGCAAAGCCACCGGATGGATCAACAACATAGATCCACTGACCACCTGTCTTCTGGTACCATCCGCCTCTGGGTACCAGAAGCTCTTCGGAAAGGTCTCCCAACTCCAGGCGCATGTGAAGCGTCTGACCGCGACGAATACCTTCAGCTTGCGCACCTACAAATTCCAGGTCCACCTCGAACCTGTTGTTTGTGACTTCCATGTAGACCTTTGTGACAACCAGTTTGTATGTTTGGCCGGCGAAATCAAACGTGGCGTAACGCCCCTCCTCGATGCGGGCAATATAGTGTTCGTCGATCTCTGCACGAATTCTGAAACGATCGAGCACATCGATTTGTCCGATATGCTCACCGGGAGTTTTGGTATCTCCAATTTCTGCAGTCAGCGATGTTAACATCCCGGTGATAGGCGCCCGAATGGTCAGGTTATCCTGTTTTTGACGAACGATGGATAAATTGGCGTGCATTTGATTGATCGAGAGCTCCAACTGCTGGATTTGGTTAAGTCGAAAGAGGGAATCCTGTTTCATTGACTCAACAGTCAGTTTAAAACTTTTTTGTGCATAATCATGCT
>CAZDVF010000405.1:0-2692 GCA_964508725.1 uncultured bacterium
TGTGTTTAGTTGCATGAAGCAGGCGTCCTGTCCAATTTGACTTGTCATTTGTTTATCCACCACACCTTGACCTAATCTAAGAGGGAGAAAACACATGAAAAGAATGATCATTCTCTTACTGTTGCTTGCGCTTGGTATTTCGTTCGCCAGCGCGTCGGTGGAGACCATCACTGAAAAGACCTCCGGCATGAAAAAATATGCCGGATTTTTCCCTTTCTACTGGGATGAAGTCGAGGGAAAGATTTGGCTGGAGATCGACAAGCTGGACACAGAGTTTCTCTACTACAGCTCCCTGCCTGCCGGATTGGGCTCCAACGATGTGGGACTGGATCGCGGCAGTATGGGCCGAACCCGCGTTCTCAAATTTATCCGGTCAGGACCCAAAATCCTTTTGATGCAGCCCAATTATGCCTTTCGGGCGTCGGGCAAAAATCCCGTCGAAGTCAGCGACGTGAAAGACGCCTTCGCCCGCTCGGTGATCTGGGGGTTCAGGGTCGCGGCCGAGGAGAGGGGCAAGATCCTCGTCGACGCCACTGACTTTCTGATGCAGGACGTGATGAACGCGGCTGGCTCCCTCCAACGGCGAGGCCAGGGCAGTTACAAACTGGATCTGTCCCGTTCGGCCTTCTATCTCGACGGCACGAAGAATTTTCCTCTCAACACAGAGATTGAAACCATCCTCACGTTCACGTGTGATGCGCCTGGCAGGTACGTGCGTGATGTGACGCCCGATCCCGCGGCAGTGACGCTGCGAGAGCACCACTCCTTTGTTCAGTTGCCCGACGCCGGATACAAAACGCGCCTGTTTGATCACCGCTCCATGTTCAACAGCATCGGTATCATGGATTTTTCCGCGCCCATCGATCGGCCGCTGATGAAGCGTTACATCACCCGGCACCGGTTGGAGAAAAAAGATCCCAACGCCAGAATCAGCGATCCCGTCGAACCCATTGTCTACTACGTGGACCGCGGCGCGCCGGAGCCCGTCCGCTCCGCTTTGATCGAAGGCGCGTCCTGGTGGAACGAGGCCTTCGAGGCCATCGGATACCGCAATGCCTTTCAGGTGAAGCTTCTTCCGGAAGGCGCCGACCCCATGGACATCCGGTACAACATCATCAACTGGGTCCACCGCAAGACGCGGGGATGGTCGTCTGGCGGCAGCGTTTCCGATCCCAGAACAGGGGAGATCCTGAAAGCCAAGATCACCCTGGGCTCCCAGCGCATCCGGCAGGACTATCTCATTGCACTGGGACTGGTGGGCAGTTATGAAGGGAAACCGGGCGAAACAGAGGTCATAAAAGAGATGGCTCTGGCCCGTGTCCGTCAGCTCGCGTGCCACGAGGTGGGGCACACACTGGGCGTCGGCCACAACTACGCTTCCAGCGTCAACGACCGGGCCTCGGTCATGGACTATCCCCATCCGCGCGTCCTCATCAATGAAAACGGCAGGATCGATCTGTCAGACGCGTACGACGTGGGCGTGGGCGAGTGGGACAAGGTCTGCATCCACTACGGGTATCAGGACTTTCCTGACGGCACTGACGAGACAGCGGCACTGCGAAAGATCCTGGACGATGCATTCAAGGGTGGCCTTCTGTATGCCACGAATCAGGACGCCGCCCCGGCCGGCGGGGTGCATCCCCTCGCCAACGACTGGGACAACGGCACCGATCCTGTGGACGAGCTGGTGCACAAGATGAAGGTCCGCGCCATTGCCCTCAGGACTTTTGGCGAGAGCAAAGTGCGGGTGGGCGATCCGATCTGCACGCTGGAAGAGGTTCTGGTTCCCACCTATCTTTTTCACCGCTATCAGATTGAGGCGGCGGCCAGCGTCATCGGCGGTCTCTACTACAGCCACACTGTGCGGGGCGGTGCCCAGGCGCATCCCAGAATGGTGCCTGCCTCCGAACAGAAACGGGCGCTCAAGGTGCTGCTTTCGACCATCGATTCCGACAATTTGATACTCCCGGAAAAGCTGCTCGCCATCATGCCTCCCCGAGCGCCGGGGTGGCGGCACAATCGCGAATGTTTTCCCGGCCACACGGGTATCACCTTTGATCCGCTCGGCGCGGCCGAGACTGTGGCCAGCATCACAGTCAACAGCCTGCTGTATCCTGAACGCGCGGCGCGGCTCATTGAGTACCACGCCCGCCAGAAAGACCTTCCGGGATTCGGAGACGTGATCGATGCCCTGGTGGGCGTCACCTGGAAGGGCAAGACGAAGCCGGGTCTGCACGCCGAGATCCAGCGGGTGGTCAACAATGTCGTCCTCGTCAAATTGATGGAGGTCGCGGCCTCTGAGGCGGCATCGGCCCAGGTGCGGGCCGTGGCCTGGTCAAAACTCGAAGAGTTGAAAACCTGGCTGGAAGATGCAGGCAGTCAGGCAGAAGCCCCAGATCAGAAGGCCCATCTGATGTACGGGTTAAAACAAATCCAGAATTTTCAGAAGGATCCCGGTAATGTCAAGTTTGTGCCAGCGCTGGCTCCACCGCCTGGCGCGCCTATCGGGTGAGGAAGTTGACAGTTTTCGGTGGTCATAAATTGGTGACCAGAAATCAGTTATCAGATGAGGCGGGTTATGAGGGGACGCATAGGTTCAGACTGCCCAGGCGCCGGATCCCCTCGAACACGCTCCAAACAAACCGTAAGGAGGATACAACATGAGATTCCGTACAAGTATGATCGTTGTCCT
>CAZDVF010000406.1:0-2666 GCA_964508725.1 uncultured bacterium
CATCAGGAGACCGCCGGCGCTGCCGCCCATGGCGAAGAGGTGTTCCTCATCTGTCAATTTCTGGTCGATGAGATGCTCGGCGCAGGCAATGAAATCAGTGAACGTGTTCTTCTTTTTGAGAAGTTTGCCGTCTTCGTACCAGGCGCGACCCATTTCCGAACCTCCTCTTATGTGCGCGATGGCGAAGATGAATCCACGATCAATCAAACTGAGGCGATCCGATCTGAAAGAGGGATCGGTGCTGTAACCGTATGAGCCGTATCCGTATAACAGGGTGGGATTCTGTCCGTTTTTTTCCAGCCCCTTTCGATAGACCAGGGAGATGGGCACCCGGGTTCCGTCGTCAGCCTGGGCGTAGAGGCGTTCGGCGTGGTAGTTTTCTGCTTTAAATCCGCCCAGGACTTCTTGCTGTTTGCGCAACGTCTTGTCACGGCTTGTCATGTCGTAATCGAAAGTCGAGTTTGGCGTCGTCAAAGAGGCGTATTCGAAGCGGAGGACATCTGAATCCATCTCGTAATTGTCCGACGGGTAGGCTACGTAAGTCTCTTCGCCAAAATCGATATTGTGTTCAGTTTTGTTCTTTTCGTTAATGATCCGGATTTGACGCAAGCCATCCTTTCTCTCTGAGGCAACAAGATAGTTTTTAAAGAGATCGAAGTCTTCAAGCAGCACATCCAGCCGGTGGGGGATAACTTCCTTCCAATGTCTTTTAGCTGGATTGACGACTGGCGTTTCCATAAGCCGGAAGTTCTTGGCTTTCCAGTTCGTCATGATGTAAAACTTGTTGCCGCGGTGGTCTACGCTGTATTCGTGATTCCGCTCCCGTTTTTGTACGACTCTGAACGGACTGTCCGGATTGTCGGCATCCAGGTAGCGCACCTCGGTAGAGAGAGTGCTGTTTGAGGTGATGAAGATGTATTGCCGTGATTTGGATTTTCCCACATAGACGCCGAAAGTCACGTCCTTTTCCTCATAGACGAGATCATCTTCTGTCGGATCGGTCCCGACAACGTGCCGAAAAACTTTGTAGGGCCTGAGGGTTTCGTCCTTGACCGGGTAAAAAACCGTCCGGTTATCGTTGGCCCAAACCGCTCCGCCCGTTGTGTTGGGAATGCGGTCGGCCAGCATCTGGCCTGTCTTCAGATCCTTGAACTGGATGGTGTATTTCCGGCGGCTCACCGTGTCTACTCCGAACGCCAGCAATCGGTTGTTCTCGCTGACGCTGAGTCCTATGACCTGATAGTAGTCATACCCTTCCGCCATTTCGGGTACGTTGAGCAGGATCTCTTCATCTGCCTTGAGGCTCCCTTTTTTCCGAGCGTGGACAGGATATTCCTGGTCTTTCTCGTACCGTGTGTAGTAGAAGTAGCTGTTACGCAGGTAGGGAACGGATGTGTCTTCTTTCTTGATGCGCCCGACGATTTCTTTGAACAGTTTGTCCTGAAGCTTCTTGGTATGCTTGAGCATGGCTTCCTTGTAAGCGTTCTCCGCGTTCAGGTAAGCCAGAACATCGGGATTGTCTCGCTGGTTGAGCCAGTAATAGTTATCCACACGGTTATCGCCGTGAATAGTGAGTGTTTCGGGAACCTGCGCTACGTCGGGTGGTTCGGGTGGCGGTGCGGTTTTGTCGGTCTGCGTGCAGCAGACGAGAAGAATCAGGCCGAGCAAGATGACAGGCAGTGCCGGCTTGGTGTGGGTTAAAGTGTGTAAAAGTGTCATGATTTTTCCTCCGGTCAAAGGTCCTGTGCATCAATTTGGTTATGGTCTTTGCTGCTTTGTTTTTTACTGTCCTTGAGATAATGTTGGATATTCAGCGGTTCATGATCTTTTCAACAAATTTGGAACCGACGCTCCCAGTGAGTCGCAGGTTTCTGTCACTGTTTTGCTGAAATGTTTGATCCTCTTCGATGAGTCGGGATACTGGTGAGACCGGTTTCTGGCGGATGTAGTAAAGGGATGAAAAGTGACGATCAGACACCACGTGCATGCGATTCGCAAAATTATACTCCACGTCTGTGCCACAGGCAAGACGTCCACTGTGCAAAGTGTTGACGTCTCGGCCATTTTATCAGTATTGGAATTTGGTTACCAGATGATAATCAATCTTCGTAAAAATTACAAGAGGAAAAAGCCGATATGTAAAAAAAGGCAACTGTCCAAAAAGGACTGGAGAAGGATGCTTGCAACGCATAGTCACTTCAGCCGAGCGAAGCACTCTTTTTCATGCGATCGAGGCTCTTCGCCGGAAGCGCCCTTGCAATGCCAGTCCAATTCTTTTTTTGGACAGCTGCCCCAGATTGGCAGAATGGAGATAAGTTTATATCGATTCGGTTACAATGCGTCGAGACATGCGGGCATACCGTTCCGCCTCTCTCAGATGAAATCCTGCATCGCGCAGAAATCCACCACGCAGGGCATCGTGTGCTGTGTGCAGGTGGAAGCGTGCTTTATTGAGAAGCCGTCCGGCAACAGGATAATTTCCCTCTTCCAGCAATTCGGCAACCTCACTGATGAGCGTTTTGACCTCCTCAGCTTTGGCCACCAATTGTTCTCGAACAGCTTCCCGATCTTCCCGTATGTCATCGCGGACCAGATTGACGGCCTCAATAGCCAGGAAGCGGCTTTTCTGAATCCACTCAAACGCAACATCAAAGCTATCCTGCCTG
>CAZDVF010000407.1:0-2665 GCA_964508725.1 uncultured bacterium
GGTAATCAAATTGGTGAATACACGCTCATTCGGTTTTACGTGCTGCACTGCATTTTACTGCCCCTCATTATAATTTATCTGATGGCGTTTCATTTTTGGCGCATCCGCAAAGATGGTGGATTACACGTCAAGCCTCTGAAAAACCAGGATGATTTGGATCAGTCCACCGAACTGTCTGAATCAGTCGAGATCGACACGCCATCCGGCCCTGTCACATTCAGAAAGCGGCTCGCAATCATTCCACGGAAGGTTCCGGTTCGATTTCAGACATTCAATCCCAAAGAAAAATTGGTCACAACCTTTCCGCATCTCATCATCCGGGAAGTCATCTGCCTTGAACTGGTCATCATCGCCGTAACGGTAATTTCCCTTTTATGGGATGCTCCGCTCGAAGGAATGGCCAATCCCGGGGACACACCGAATCCATCCAAAGCGCCCTGGTATTTTCTCGGTATACAGGAGCTTCTCCATCTGTTTCCGCCGCTGGTGGCGGGCGTGATTATTCCTGCTGCGGCGATCGCGGCCTTGGTGGTCCTACCCTACTTTCGAATCAATCAGGAACCTGAGCCGATGTGGTCCGGACGCAACAAACGAACCCTGGCCTGGATTTCAGGCACGGTCGTGGCCATCGCAGGGCTCAGCGCCGCGTATCACGCCTGGTCCATCGTAATACCCACGTTCGTCCTGTACCTTCTCGTGCTGATTCCTCTGGCGACGCAGAAGGAATCCGGGCTGGCCGGATGGATTTCGCGCCGCACCCTGCCCGAATGGATCATGACCTGGTTTGTTGTGGTTGTCACCATCCTCACGCTGATCGGAACCCATTTCCGCGGTGAGGAATGGCAGTGGATTTGGCCATGGCAATAAAACCCATTCCTCGAATATACGTCCTTTACGCGCTATCGAGCCTTTTACTCTTCGGAGTCCTTTCCCTTGCGCCGTTAAAAGATGGCATTACGGAATGGCGCCGAATACAGCGGGAACACAACAGGATTTTACACCGGCTGCCCGGCCAAGTCAAATCAGAGCCGAGGGGACTGCGCCAGATCTGGATTCCCGATCTGGAACGCACAGACCGCTGCATCACCTGCCATCTGGGTTTTGACAACTCCCGGCTCAATGAGGCGCCTTTGCCCCATCGCACCCACTCGGATGTCTATCACGATGTTACGACATTTGGCTGCACCATGTGCCACGCCGGTCAGGGGCTGGCCACGACTATCCGTGAGGCGCACGCGGCCTTTGAAACGTGGGAAGATCCTGTCCTGCCTAACCGCTATCTTGAAGCAAAATGCGCCCAGTGCCATATTGATGATCCGCTGGAAGAGACACCCAATCTCAACCGCGGACGCACTGTGATCCGCGATGTCAAATGTTTCGCGTGTCATGATTTCCCCTGGCCGATGGAAACAGTCACTCCGCGACTGGACGGCATCGGCGCCAAAGTTACGGGACGAGCGTGGCTCGTTCAGTGGCTTTCCGGGCCACAAAATCACCGTAGCCAAACCCGAATGCCCGATTTTCAACTGTCGGATCGCGAGACGGCCCGTATTGCCGATTTCCTTCTGACACTCCAGCGATATACTGCTGATGCTGCATGTGATCCTCTGCCGTCAGGGTACGCCATCCAGAAACAGCGTGCGGATGTCATCTCAGCAGGCCGGACTCTGTTCCGCGAATCGCCCTGCACCAGCTGCCATTTACTGGATGATCAGGGCGGATCTCTGTCCACGGACCTGGCCAAAATGGGATCCAAGGCCACGGAGCAATGGATCTACACATTCATCAAGGATCCGCAACGGTTGCAGCCAGGTGTGGAGATGCCCCAATTCCGGTTTACCAACGATCAAATCGTGTCTCTGACAGCGTACATCGCCGCGGAGTTGCTGGACTGGGAATCTCTGTCCCTCCCGCCGTCGGAGGAAGTGCATCCCGATTCGGCTCAAGCCGGACAGAATCTGGTTGAATTCTACAACTGCACCGGATGCCACGCCATTTCGGACATTGCCATCGCGCCAAATCGGGGTCCGGATCATGCGGGTCTGGCTGACAAACGACGCTACCAGATCTGGACGGGCGACACCGACGTGCCTCAAACCATTCACGCCTATCTGGATGCAAAGCTCGAACGCCCCCGGATTTTCGGCGAAACCATGCGCATGCCCCGGTTCAATCTGACACTGGATGATCGGGACGCAGTGGTGACGGCCTTGCTCACATTGACTGAGAAAAGCCTTCCGGAACGCTGGATTCGGCGTGGCAGGTTGCCGGATCCTGTGACACCCCAAGGCGATGCAGGACAACTCTTTTTACGCTACAGCTGTATGAAATGCCATCCGATGAATGGAACCGGCGGAGATATCGCACCGGATCTGACACTGGTCGGAAGTCGCTTGCAGTCAGCCTGGCTCAGGACATTTTTCCGGGAACCTGTGTCGCGTCGTCCCCTTATCGCCGAGCAGATGTTAATTCTGAATCCAGCATCCGATGAAATTGAAACGCTGATCGATTATTTCAGCACGGTGTGCATTTGTGACAGTCTGGCAATGTCCGGCACTGAAACGTCCACATCATCTGAAATTAACGCAGGACGCCGTCTGTTTCACGACACCTTTGGTTGCAACGCGTGTCATATGATCGCAGGACAGGGTGGATATGTGGGGCC
>CAZDVF010000408.1:0-2657 GCA_964508725.1 uncultured bacterium
CGTTGAACGAGAGGCGGTCGTTGGCGTGCAGAATCGTGCCCGAAAATGTATGGTACGGATTGATCTGATAGTCGATCTTTGCAAGAACATCATAGAAAAATGGAGACGGCATATCAGCGTAGGCTTTGGAGAAACGAAGCACACGGTCGAAGTGTCCTCTTCTGGCCGAGATAAAAAATGCGCCCTTGTCATCATTAAAGCTCGACTCAGTCAGGAAACGGTAATTTGTAAGGCTTGCGCCGAACGAGAACCGATCTGAGTACGGCGGGATTCTACGTGAGCGCATATGCATGACACCGCTCATCCGGTCGCCGTATTCTGCCGAAAATGCGCCTGTTAAGAGTTCAACATTTTCGATGATGTCTTGATCGATGATACTGACAGCTCCTCCGAGAATGTACTTGAGATGGAAGGGCTCGTAGAGTGTCATGCCATCCATCGCTACGAGAATCTGATCGTGATCACCGCCCCGGATGGAGAATCGTGAAGAGAAATCGCTGGAGTAAATACCCGGCATTCCGCTGACAGATCGATAGATGTCTTCACCCAGCCGAGTCGTTCTTTCAATCTGTTCACGGGTGATCACCTGTACGTTTTCAGCCTGAAGCGGCGAATTCGTTTTATAACTGGACGTCACGGTCACTTGCTTCATCTGAAGGGGCTCAACATTCAGATTGAACCGGACATGGACGTTGTTGTCTTCCGGGATATTCAGATCATTCAGCGCCGCCAGTTCGTATCCGATAAACCGGCACTGAAGATTATATTGTCCCCAGGGAATTCTGACGAGAACAAAACGTCCCATTTCATCAGTGGTTGTTCCCAGGCTTGTTCCCATGAGAATGATATTGGCTCCCATGAGCGGTTCGCGCGTTGTTGCGTCAAGGACTGTTCCTCTGATTACGCCCTTTTTCGGCGGAGGAGTCCTGAACAGGACAACGGATTTGTCGGATTTGATGTGATAGGAAATAGCATGGGGCTGTGTGATTTTGTCCAGCACCAGGTTGATTGGCAATGAGACACAGTGAATGGTGGTTCGGCGTTCGTCCACAAGGGCATCATCGAAAATGAAGAGAAGGCCGGTTTGCTCTTTGAGTTCAGAGAGGACGATGCGCAACGGCAGATCTTCACAGTCGAGGGTGACTTTGATTTGAGAGATTGATGTCTGTCCCAGCAGAGCCGTCCACTCAATGAGACAGATGATCACTGCGAAGATAATGTGCTTGATTGATGTGAACCGTGTATTCAAAGGCGCGTCCGTGTGATGAAGAGCTTTATCATTCATTTGAGAGCAGTGCTAAGAAAAAGAAATGTCATTCCTGATTCACAGTTTGGCTAATCTGCATATTTTTTTTTGCCTTTGCACAATTTGCCAAAGATAAGCAGAACTGTTCAATAACATGATACAAATGAACTTGAATTATGTGAGCTGCTTAATTGTCAGCTGAGAAGTATACACTGTTTACAAGTAAATTGCCAAGATTATTGATGATGACCAAATGCCAATATGTATTATAGAAATGTCCTGTTCGCCGTCGATCAAGTTTGAAACAGTTTTCTCCTTGCCAAGGCTGTATTGTCCACCAAAACTGTATTGTCCTGAAAGTGAGATGTTCTTCCTTAGGAAATACTCAACGCCCAGAACGAAGTGTAAGGAGAATGCTATACGCTTTCTTTCAATCTCGTTTTGATACACATGGATGAAGCGATAGTAGTCCAGTGCTCGATTCGGAATGGTTTTGCTCACAGTTCTTTCGTAGCCGACACCCAAAGATCCTCCCCAATAAGGTGAGAATTGACTGGTCTGGTGGAAATGTTTCTCGAAGCCAAAAGTCAATTCAAAATTGGTTTGACTCATTTCAGATCCGCTGAGGTTGTTTGTACGATCTTTTTGATCGTGATCGTACAAGATTTGAATTTTCATGTTAATGGCCAGGCTATTTGATTTCCATTTCTTCCAGCCAAAACCACCATTAAATTTCTTCAGGTTTAATCCATTTGCATTGAACAGGATGGCTTTCTTGTGTCTGTGTCCAATAATTTGCTGGGCCTGAGTGTTTTGTGAGAACAAGGATGCAGGCAGAACCAGCAGCAGGATCAAGGCTGTTTTCTTCATCATCAATCCCCCTTATTCAACGATTGGAATATATCCGCTCTCGCTGATTACTTCCATACCGGAAACTGTTTTCAGCCATTTCCACAGCGTAAATGCCGTGCTTGCAGGGTCGAGGTTCGATCGGATAGCGGCATAGACTTGCGTCACATAACGATATGTGCCGTTGCCGATGCTGATGAGATCCGGCTTGATTCCATTGATCCCACAGAGTTTGATGCTCTCTCTTGGGGCCATGAATTCATTGAAAAAGTAGACTGTGTACCCGATGCCAAAGGGGTCCGCAGCCAAATGATTGATGGGTCCCATCATGTTCATCAAGATCATATGAGGCGCCTCGACCATTTGTAAGCCCTTCATGACAAGATCATCCATCAGTTCCTGGCTGCCCGAATTGGGGTTCCGCTGGTAGGGATTGATTGCCGCATCAGCCCCGCCCACATCGCGCCAGTTTGTGATATTTCCGGTGTAGATGCCCTGAATTTGCTCCACGGTCAAACTGTTCACCACGTTGCTCACATTCAGAATAAAAACAAACGCATCG
>CAZDVF010000409.1:0-2647 GCA_964508725.1 uncultured bacterium
CCTTTGTCCGGTTCGACTAAGGATGTGTCACAGATCAGTCCTTTGACACCGCGCATACCGCCAAACGCCTGCGCCACTGTAACTTCAGACATCACCATGTCACCACGCTCTTTCACAATAGCATGGATTTCTTTCTGTTTCTTTGGAAGCATTTCTGTCAGTCTGTCCTGCAGCGTCGCCATCGCCAAACTCCTTTCAGATTAAATATGATTTTATGAAAGCAACGATCATATTCCCTTCTTCTGGGAAAATTGGAGCGTATAAAAGGGTACAGGGATGTAGAATAAATCACGATTTTGGCATTTGAAATATACGTCTTTTATATCCGTTTGTCAATGAAAACCGGGAGGAGTTTTAGGTTTTATAATGAGTTTGGCAGAGTGCTTGACAATGAACAAGCTTATTTGTAAAATAGGAGTGGATAAAACCATAAACTGATAAAGAAAGAGACTCCGATGACCAATAACCCACATATCCTGTCAACCCTTCTCGACGAATGGCGTCAGACATCTGAAAGTAAATCGAACGATCGCCACGATCTTGCCGTTCGGATTGTCGAAGCCATTGAAGCTGCTCTCGTGTCATCCACCGCTGGCAAAATTGAACGCTCGCTCTGGCACTCCATGCTCGACGCGACCGGTAAAACATCTTTTCTGACAAGCCTCAAAGATCCAAGCTTGCTCGACCGCTGGGCCGAGTGCGCTTTTCAAATGATCCGAATATCCCAGTTCAGTCTGCTGAATCTCTTCAACAAACGGGTTGAGACACATCCCCAGCGTGTTTTGTTCGAAGATCATATAACCGGCGCACCTGTTCAATGGACGTATCAGCAGATCGCCTGGCACCTCCGTGAAATTGCCACGGTTTTTATCAAAATTCAACCGGATGTGCCCCGGGTCGCCATTATCGCCGACAATTCTGTCGAGGGAGCTTGCTGCGATCTTGCTTGCTTGTTGTACGATCTCTTCGTGACTCCACTCAATTGCCACTTTGAAACCGATGTGCTGGTTAAAATTTTTAATGCGCTTCAAATCAACATCGTAGTGACCGACACCAGTCACCGCGCCAACCAGCTTCAACAAATCAGGAATCAGATTCAAAAACCTTTCGCTCTTATTGTATTGGACCAACACGCAGCCGGCGAAACCGAGGATATCCTCTTTCTGGGCGAACATTGCAAGCGCGTGAACCGCCAGGATATAAACGGTTCATTGGATCATCGTCCGGCAGCGCCGCTCAACAGCGTCTCGACGGTGATGTACACATCCGGCAGCACCGGTCTGCCCAAGGGCGTCTCGTTCTCGCATTACAACTTAGTGACAAAGCGCTTTGCTCGCGCCGCGGCTCTTCCCTATGTGGGCGACGGCGAAGTGCTTCTCTGTTATCTTCCCCTCTATCATACATTCGGACGCTATTTCGAAATGCTCGGCACTATTTACTGGGAGGGCACGTATGTCTTCACATCCAATCCGTCGGCCGAAACCCTGATTGCGCTCTTTCCGAAAGTCAATCCCACCGGCTTCATCAGCATTCCGCTGCGATGGGTGCAAATCCAGGAAGCAAGTCAGGAGAAAATGAGCCTGATTCCCGACGAGAAGAATCGTCACATCGCTTTTCGGTCGGTGGTAGGAGAACGTCTCAGGTGGGGACTTTCGGCAGCCGGCTATCTCGATCCCAAAGTGTTTTACTTCTTTCAGCAAAATGGTGTGGATCTGTGCAGTGGCTTCGGGATGACCGAAGCCACCGGCGGGATCACCATGACACCGCCAGGACAGTATGTACAAAACAGTTTGGGCATTCCACTGCCTGGAATCAAAACGCGGCTCGGCAAGCAGAACGAATTGCAGATCAGTGGCCATTACGTTGCACGTTATCTCGAGGACAAGGGCCCTGGCGACGTTATCCCCTACCCCGATAAAGACAGCGATCTGTACTGGATGGGCACAGGCGACCTTTTTCGCGTGACCGAGGACGACCACTACGAAATCATCGATCGCATTAAGGATATTTACAAAAACAACCGAGGTCAGACCGTAGCGCCACGGAAAGTGGAGAAACGGTTCGTCGGAGTTCCTGGCATCAAACACACCTTCCTGGTGGGAGACGGCCGGCCCTATAACGCTTTATTCATCGTACCAGAAACAGAAGATCCGGTTCTTAAAGCGGGAGCTAATCAGGAAAACCTGAACGACTATTTTCATCAAATCATCTCCGCGGCAAATCAGGATCTGGCGCCTTACGAACGGGTTATCAATTACACAATTCTCGATCGGGATTTCGATCGCGAAAAAGGTGAGCTCACACCAAAGGGCTCGTTCAACCGAAAACAGATCGAGACCAATTTTGCAGTCGAAATCGAAGAGCTGTATCGCAGCAATCACGTGGCGCTTGAAGTCGATCAGTTGAAACTGAAAATTCCGCGCTGGTTCTTCAGAGATCTGGGCGTTCTCGAAGACGACATATTAAAGTGTGAAGACGGCCTGTTGAACCGCCGGACCAAACAAATCTTATTGATCAAAAAGGAGAGCGGGGAGAATCGAATTCGCATCGGAGACCTGATCTACACAATGAAGGACGAGACAATTAACATGGGTTTGTTCGCCCGTCAGCCGCGGCTCTGGGTTGGTAACCCTGCCCTCATCCAATT
>CAZDVF010000410.1:0-2645 GCA_964508725.1 uncultured bacterium
GTCCCACGACCAGGGCCTTGAGCACCTCGTGGCGGGCGAAGTCCGCCTGCTGCGGTTAGACCGCCAGCCGCAAGACCCGCTTTCAGAAAATCCCGTCTTTGCATTTGGTGTCGCATGGTCTGTCCCTATGCATGTGAGTGAGACCGGATCAGAGCAGTTGTGGTGAATGATCCGTACGTTTTTATAAAAGGATGTCGGTTATTTGAGATGATCCTCGAACAGCTTGAAAATCCGCTTGTACTCGTCGGTCCAGCTGCTGGGCTCGACAAAGCCGTGTTTTTCTACCGGATAGATCGCGACTTCCCAGTTATCCTTGCCCAGTTCGATGAGGCGCTGGGCCAGACGCACCACGCCCTGAAAGTGGACGTTGGTGTCGACCATGCCGTGGCAGATGAGAAGCGCGCCCTTGAGCCCCTCAGCGTGATAGATGGGCGAACTCTTCCGGTAGGCTTCCGGATCCAGTTGGGGCACGTTCAGAATGCTGGAGGTGTATCCATGGTTGTAGTGCGCCCAGTCGGTCACAGGGCGCAGGGCTGCGCCGGCTGCGAATACGTCTGGTGTTGTGAACATGGCCATGAGGGTGATGAATCCGCCGTACGACCCGCCGTAAAGGCCGATCCGTCCGGCGTCCACTCCATATTCCTCGACGAGGAATCGGGCGCCGTCGACCTGGTCGGTGAGGTCTTTTCCGCCCATGAACCGGTAGATGCCGGTGCGCCAGTCGCGGCCGTAGCCCGAACTGGCCCGGTAGTCAATGTCCAGCACCGTGTATCCGTTGTCTGCCAGAAGATTGTGGAACATATACTCGCGGAAGTAGTTGCTCCACCATTTGTGCGCATTCTGCAGATATCCCGCGCCGTGAACGAAAATAACAGCCGGACCACCGTCCACAGGTTTTTCCGGGCGATAGAGCCGCGCCATGACTGTTGCGCCGTCCCGCGCCGTGAAGGTGACCAGTTCGGGCATGCGCCACGGGTAGGATTTAAACGCCTCACTCAGCGATTGCGTGACCTGCACTGCTTTAGCTCCCGGCCGATTCGGCTGGATGTAGAGTTCCCACGGCGTGTTGCCATTACTGAACAGGATGGCCAGTCTCTTTTCGTCCGGAGACAGGACGATCCGGTTGTTTCCTTCCATTTTCGTGATTCGTGTGCGCTTTCCACCCTCAAGATCCATGCGATAGAAATGGCGCTCGCCGGGATGGACTTCGTTGGAGGTGAAATACCAGACTTTTTTATCACGCGACATGCGCGGCTCGTAGATTTCGAACGCGCCGCCGGTGAGGGCCATTTTCGTTTTGGTTTCCACATCCACCGTGTAGAGGTGGGAGTAGCCTGTTTCTTCCGACTGGAACCAGACACGACGGTTGTCGGGCATCCAGCCGATTGAAGCCTCACCCCGCCAGCGGCTGTACTGGCCGGGGCCGCCGATCCACGCTTCGTCGCGCTGACGGTCCAGCACCTCCAATTCAGCGGTCTCGGGATTGAGCAGCGCAATCCAGCGGTCCTTATTGTCCTGCGAGAGAATATCGACTAGAGCTTTTTTACCGTCCCAGGACCAGACCGGTTGGGCGATGAAGACCTCCCGTGCTTTGGCCTCATCGTCCGCTTTTTCCAGGTCAGGATAGTCGGTGAAGTATTCCGGGCGGTCGGTGATGCCGGGGATCCGGTCCGTCTTCACGTAAAGAACCGTGTCAGCCTGGATGTCGTAGATCCCGAACGTTGTCGTGGTTTGGGGACTGCCTACCTTTGAGCGTGATGGAAGGTCCCGGGTGTATCCGGTTTCATCAATGTAATTCGGCACAATGGTATTCTTGGCATCGGGCGGTTTTTGCGAGAGAGTGAAGGTCACGAAACGTTCGTCGGGACTGAGGCGCACACTCTGAACCTGTTTATCCTTTGTGTAGATCTCCAATGGACGTTGAGGGCCTTCCGCTTCACGGGCTTTTTTTCCCGTCTCGCGTTTTTCCTTGCGCTCCCTGAGCACGCGGATGAGGGAAAGCTCTTCGGCTTTCATCCACTTTTCCTGATCGGTCTTTGGTTCGTCTTCCGATGGTTTGCCGCCCTTCCGGAAGCCAGTGATCTGGACTGTCATACCAGTGGCGATCGTCCACGTGTACAGATTCCCTTCCCTCAGAAAAGTCACCTTATCTTCGCTGTGTGTGAAACGAGGCTCCGACTCCCGTTCCACTGTCTGCGTGATCCGCCGAATCATGTTTTTACGGATGTCCAGCAGAAAGAGGTCGCCGTGTTTCTCGTAGACTTTTATCGTCCGATCGCGGGTGTACGCGCCACGTTGTTCTGGAAGGGAGCGCCGTTCTCCAGCGGGCACTTTAGAGGGGGAGCCGCCGCTTTTGGACACGGCGTATAGCGAGTCTTTGTCGGCTTTTTCCGGATTCCAGTTGAAGTAGAGCGTTTTTCCGTCCTCGGACCAAAAGAGATTGCTGGGCACTGTGCCGATCCACCGGGGGTCGCGCATGATTTTTTCTACTGTCAGGGGCGCCAGCGCGGTCGGCGTTTGATCCATCTGACTGAATAACGAGAGAGCGGGTATCATGAGAAGGATAAGCAGAAGGATCTGTTTGATTGGACGCATGATTCTCACCTCCATCATATGATTGATCTTCAAAGGGGCTATATCAAAAG
>CAZDVF010000411.1:0-227 GCA_964508725.1 uncultured bacterium
GATTTCATGTCTTCGATGTGATCATGTTCTCTGTCACCGTAGGTTGATTCGGTGATGTAGATGTCCGTCTCATGGAGTTGAACAGGATCCCGAATCACCGGAAGGTTCTTTCGTCCCAGATCTCCTGTAAAGGCGATGCGGAAGGGTGTTCCGTCACGGTCGATATCCAGCACTACGATGGCTGATCCGAGAATGTGCCCTGCATCCAGAAACGTGACGCGAACGTG
>CAZDVF010000411.1:237-2640 GCA_964508725.1 uncultured bacterium
TTGAAAGGCCTTGTTGTAACCGATTCCCACGAATTGTTCGACAGCCGCTTCCGCATCATCAACCGTATACAAGGGCTCCACGCGGGGCAATCCTTTTTTCACGTGCCGTTTGTTGACGAATTCCGCGTCTTTTTCCTGAATGTGTCCTGAATCACGCAGCATGACGCCAGCCAGGTCACGGGTGGCATGGGTGCAGAAGATTCGTTCCGTGTAACCCTGCTTGACCAGCTGGGGAATGTTTCCACTGTGGTCAATGTGAGTATGTGACAAGACCATCGCGGTTACTGTTGCAGGATCAAAAGGCAGATTCCGGTTTCGTTCAAAGGCTTCCTTGCGGCGGCCCTGAAACAGTCCGCAATCCAGCAAGATGTTTTCATCGCCAACCCGAACCATATGCATGGTTCCGGTGACTGATTGCGCAGCGCCAAAAAATTGAATTTCGATGTTTGTTGCCATGATTTAGATCTCCAATCGTTGTCCAATATTCAGAATGCCAAACTCCGTCAGAATGCGTTGAGATAAGCGATACTCGAAATATTATGTCTCCGCGTTCCCTGAACGAATTGAATTCGTCCCGCTCATATACGTGGATTCCATACATTTTGAGGTGGAACCCAGACAGCAATTCCTTCCCGATCCCGCAATTGCGGAACCGGGCGTGAACGCTTCGCCATGTTCCGGGCGGTGATTTTTCGAAGGCCGCATAGGAATGTCTTTCTATTTTTAAGGATTGATAAACCGGACACTCATGTCTATAAATATAAAACCACAAGACTTTCGTTCGATTTCGAAAAAGGCATGCCTGTGATGGTTATCGCCAGGAAAGTGGACAACTTGTCGTCCTGATGTCCTTTACGATACACGGAATGTACGGATTCGGCGCCGTATTGTCAAGAAACGGAAGAAAACAGACGGTTTCCCCTTGCTTTTTTACGATATTTTGATATACTGGAAATACAATCCATTCAGGAGGACATCCATGCTTGTTGACCTAAGAAGTGATACGTTCACAAAACCGACTCAGGCCATGCGTGATGCCATTGCATCTGCAGATGTCGGCGATGATGTGTTTGGGGAAGATCCCACTGTCAATCTGTTACAGGAGAAAGTGGCCTCCATGCTGGGCAAAGAGGCCGGCCTTTTTGTGGCTTCCGGGACGATGGGAAACCAGGTGGCCATCAATGCCCTGACCCAGCCTGGCGATGAAGTGATCCTTGAGAGCCAGGCCCATATCTTCTTTTATGAAGCTGGCGCACCGGCCCTGCTGTCGGGCGTGCAGCTCCGCACAATACCCGGTGAGATGGGCGTGCTTACAGCAGAACAGATCACGTCTGCCATCCGGCCCGATAATGTCCATTTTCCTCCAACGCGACTGATTTGCCTCGAGAATACCCACAATCGCGCAGGGGGCGCCATCTATCCCATCGAGCAGATCAAACACATCCGGCAGATCGCTGAGAGCCGTAACATTCAGATGCACCTGGATGGCGCGCGTCTGTGGAACGCGTCTGTTGCGTCGGGCATTCCTCTTGCCGACTGGGCACGTTATTTTGATTCCGTGTCACTCTGTTTTTCCAAGGGCTTGGGTGCGCCGGTGGGGTCCATGCTTGTAGGAAGTCGTGACTTCATCCACCGCGCTCACCGTTACCGCAAGATCTACGGCGGAGCCATGCGGCAGGTCGGCATCCTGGCTGCTGCGGCCCTCTACGCCGTGGAACACCATGTTGACAAACTGGCCGACGACCATGTTCATGCCCGGTTGTTGGCAGAGGCGGTGAATGCATTGCCGGGACTCCGTGTTGATCTGGATTCGGTGCAGACCAATATCGTTGTGATCCGTGTTGAGGGAGCAAAACGGTCGGCCAGTGAAATTGTCCACTTGCTTCGAGACAAGGATGTCCTGCTGCTGGCTACAGGATCTGATATGATTCGTGCAGTGACACACCTTGAGATTTCGGAGGAGAACATTCACACAGCGATTCGGGCGTTTCGGGATGTGATGGCGTTGTCTGCTTAGTTCGGTATACTTGCTGATCGCAGTAGCTGGGATAGTTTTTATAAAACTTTAGATATGTACAATGCTTTAATGATGTTGAATAGAGAGGCTTCAAATGGCATCGGACTTGCATTTTGTCGAATTCGTTGTTGATCAAATAGAAAATGCTGGCACTATCAGATACAGAAAGATGTTTGGAGAATATGCGCTCTATTGTAACGATAAAGTCGTTGCACTGATTTGCGATAATCAGTTATTTGTCAAGCCAACAGAAGCAGGCAAATCTTTTATTGGACATGTTGTTGAAGCGCCCCCGTACCCGGGCGCCAAACCATCCTATCTCATTGAGGATCAAATTGAAGACAGAGAGTGGATGAGCACTTTAATTATGATGACGGAAAAAGAAC
>CAZDVF010000412.1:0-2638 GCA_964508725.1 uncultured bacterium
CTTTGCCTCACGAACCCGTTCGTCGTTGGGCAGATTGAAAGCGATTGTCTGAACGCCTGCTCTGGCGTCTCCGCTGTTATACACCTCATTGACCACTTTGATGGGCACGGTTGATCCCCGGTTAAAATTCTTGTGCGCATCAGGAATGGGGAGATTGGCCTCCATGTCCTTAAGGTGTTGGGTGATCTCCTGGAGTTTTCGGGTTTCATCCGCATCGACCACACAGACGAACGATTCGTATGCTGCCTTGTAACCGAATAAATGGTCTTCGTAGACTTCGTAGGGACCGATGACAACTTCGATGTTGCCAGACAGATCCATCCAGTCCATGTCACTTTGATAATAGTCGTTGGAGAGCAGCGCTTCAGCCCGGCCGGTCAGATAGATCTTCAATGATTGGTCTGATGTCTGATTCGCGGCCTTGCGCAACAGATCGGCTGTTGGTTTCAGTCTGTCCTTGAAGTATTCTGAATAGGGAATAGCCGCCAGAGAGCTACCTTTCCGACGGATGATCGTGTATTCACTCTCGAAGGGCGCTCTGTCTTCAGGATGACTGGAAAGCCAGTGTTCAATGTCATCCTTTGTTATATTTGATGGATAAAAATTGGCCCCAGGCGCTTTGGCCAGGGTATTGAGAAAAGGCTTGTTCTCTTCAAGTCGGTCCCAGGGACCCATCATGACTTGAAAGAGATCAAGATAGGCGGGGTCATACAACTCGGGGGATGCCTTCAGTTCATCCAGCAGATTGAGATTATTCTCGTAGACTTGCAGCATGAAGATGGTGTTCATCTGCTCGGCTGCCTTGACCAGAAGCTTGACGACCTGGATCTCTGCATCAGGCATGTGCGATAAATCACACGTCATGTTGACGGGAGCAAATTGAGCCAGTCGATTTTGAACATATTCGACGGGTAGCGTTTCTGAAATCATCTGTTTCCCGCAACTGATGGCCAATAAGGCGACGAGGAGGGATAGTAATGTCATGAAGCGGCGCATGTTGTTCCTCCTATCTGACTGTTACAGCACTGTATCTTTAATATATTGATTTTTGAAGTGGATCGCAAGCAGGAAATAATCCATGCCATTTGGATTATCATGCAGCCAGCTTCATGTTTTTTCCCTGCCATATTTTCACATTCTTTCCAGATGTACGCCTCATGGGCAGGCCTTCTGTCGATGTTACAGATTGGATGATTTAGTGGCAAGAAGTCTTAAATCAATGTAATATAAGATGATAGAATGTTCAACTTTGGTTTGGCATGACGCTTGCATTCTGAAATAAACAAAAAAGATACAAAAAACAATAATAAAAGGAGGAAAATAAAATGAAGCTGATGAAATGCAATCCGCATCGCAATCTTGTCTCTCTGCCATATGAGATTGACCGTTTCTTCAACGATCTCGGCTATGGATTGAAAACGTCTGATGTGATGTGGTATCCGACAGTGGATGTCGCTGAAACGGAAGATGCGTTTGAAATGGAGCTTGAGATTCCCGGATTACACAAATCTAATATTAATGTGTCAGTGCGTGACAATGTGCTCATTGTTTCCGGCGAGAAAAAAAGAGAAGAGAAGAAAGATGAGAAGAACTTCCACAGGATTGAACGAACCTACGGACGGTTTGAACGAAGATTCCATATGCCGAAAGAGGTTAAGCCCGACGAGATCAAGGCACAATACCGCAACGGCGTGCTTCATGTTGAGATCCCCAAAGCCGAGAAGGTCAAGCCGAAGGAGATCGCAGTAAACTGAGATACTCAAAACGACGAATAAATGTAAAGCTCCATCCCGGAATCTCAGGATGGAGCTTTATCGTTATATCAAAAATGGTAGACTTGATCAATGCTCTTGCGATCCTGTCAAGATGTTAACGAAGCCTTAACGCCGTTCTCCGAAGATTTTCGTGCCGATACGCACCAGGTTGGCACCTTCTTCGACAGCGACGCGATATGAGTTGGTCATGCCCATGGAGAGGATCCGCATCTCCACATTGGGAATTCGTTCTGCTTTGAGCTGCTCGAAGCACGTGCGTGTTTCCACGAAATAGGGGCGGGCCTCTTCCGGATCGCCGGTGTATGGCCCCATGGTCATGAGGCCGGCGATGTGCACGTGGTCCAGACCGGCAATCCGGCGAACCAGATGATCCACGTCCTCAGGCAAAACGCCGAACTTCTGCAGTTCACGGCCGCTGTTCACTTCGATGAGAATCTCCATCGTTCGATCCGATACCCTGCAACGCTTGTCGATCTCCTCGGCCAGACGCAAGGAATCGACTGCCTCGATCATATCGAACAGGTCAACGGCTTTTTTAACCTTGTTCCGCTGAAGATGCCCGATGAAGTGCAGGCGCGCTTTTCCATGAACAGTTGTGTAAATAGCCTGGGCTTCCTGAATGTAGTTTTCCCCAATGATAGGGACGCCTGCCTCAATTGCTTCCTGTACTTCCTGATGTGTGCGGGTTTTTACTGCGGCCTCAAGCTGGACGTGCGGCGGCAATTCCGCGAGGATGCGTCGGACATTTTCCCGAATCATGAGTCGTGCCTTCTTTATTTTATGACAGATATTTGATTGATCCCCAAATCACTGGCTCTGCCAGTGGTTCTCGATCCTAAACTGGACGGCAGATACCTGCCTAC
>CAZDVF010000413.1:0-2635 GCA_964508725.1 uncultured bacterium
TCGTTCAACATGATCCGACGTGACCAAATCACAGTCGCTGCGGCTTTTGCCGAACCGGTAATCACACTGGAAGAGATTTACGATCCAACGTTAATTTTTACTTTGGAGTGACACAATGACGACATCCTTGAAAACTGCCTTGGTCATGACAACAACCCTTGTCATCGGTATGATTTTAGGGGGACTGATTTACGGCACACTGATGCGCGCCCACATCAAGCGAACCGTTTTCCAAATGCGGAATCCCGCGGGTCTGATCAACCGGTTTGAAAGAGACCTCAGGCTCGACGACAACCAACGCAAAGCCGTACAGCAAATCCTTGAAAAACACAATCAGAGAATGTTGCAGCTCCGCATGGAATCCCGCCTGATGATGGACTCGCTGAGAGTTGAGATGGTTGCGATTCTCACCGACGAACAGACGGAGTTTTTACGGAATGCGCCTTTCTTCCGAAGGAATGACCGTTTTCGTCCGCCATTCCCTCCGGGATTCCCGAAACCTGAGGGCCGTCCGCGTTGGGCGCCCGACTCGAGCCGGTGGCGTCCCGACCGGCGGGAATAATCTGCTTCAGTTCCCACATGTTGGAGCCCGGACATAACGTCCGGGCTTTTTTTTGTGCGTTTGGGAATCATCTGTCACACTGTGATGTCTAACCTGCAGAAGCGCAAAAATATGAGCTTGAGGATTTCATGCCGAAAAGGAGAACCAGACCATGATACAACACAGACGCACATCAAAACACATCGGTTTCGCCTTGCTGCTTCTTGGGACCATGGCATTGAGTGGAACCCTTCAAGCACAAAAATCCGGACAGAACAGCAGACCTCCTGTTCGCTGGATGCAAAATCAAAATCTCACCAACGACCAACGTAATGAACTACACCAGATGATTCAGACCATGCGGGAGAATGAAGATACGCGTGAAGAGATCGGGAAAGCCGTAGTGGAGAAACTGAATAGCTGGGGAATCGAAACGCCTGAAGGCAGGAACAATCATCGCCCCTTTCGCTCCGGCCGATTGGGTCAGCATCCTGATCTAACGGAGGAGCAGCGCGAAGCTATCCGCGCTAAGCGGGAAGAAATGCGCGAGGCCGGTACGTCCCACGAACAAATACGGCAGGCCATCGGTGACATGCTCAGAGAATTCGGTGTTAAGCCTCGCGGCCCTCACGCCCAGTTGACCGAGGGACAAAGGATCGAACTCCGGGATAAAATCGAGGCCATGCACCAGGCAAACGCAATGCCCGAAGAGATCCACCAGGCTGTTTGCGATCTATTCGAAACCTGGGGAATTGAACTGCCCAATGACGCGGACAGGCCACCCCTGTTTGGTCGCGGCAAAGACCACGTCTTTGCGCTGTTGACCGAAGAACAGCGGATTGAGCTGAAGGACAAAATCCAGGCACTCAGAGACAGCGGCGCATCGCGTAAAGAAATCCATGATACCATTCGTGATCAACTGGTTGCTTGGGGTATCGAAAGACCGGAGAGACAGGGCAGACACATGCCATCAGACAAATCCAGACAAATTGGAGTATCCGACGAAAGACGCGCTCGCGTCTTTCCCAATCCCTTCAATCCATCGACCAGCATCGCATTTACACTGGAGAACGCTCAGCAAATCAGCCTGAACATTTACAACATTCAGGGGCAGTTGATTCGCTCTCTGGCTGAGGGTCCCCAAAGCGCTGGAACGCATACGATTCGATGGAACGGCTGTGATCAAACCGGACAGTCCGCGCCCGCAGGCATCTACATCTGGCGCCTTGAAGCCGGCTACGAATCCGCATCCGGCAGATTGACCCTGATGAAGTAGCGACTCCTCCTCTTCAGACGCGGGGGGACGATCTATCATGCGTCCTCCCGCGTTTATCATCTGCAAATACTTGGAGATATTCTATGGTTTGCCGTACCAATTACTCTCGTTTTTATGCTCTGACTGTCCTGGTTCTACTGACGGGACTTCTATCCAACGGCTGTAAATCGACAGAATTAACCAGCACGCTGAAGGACCGAGACATTACGATCGACGGCAATCATGCTGACTGGCGAAACGCGCTTGTCTACCTGGAGGACCAGCATCTCTCCGTGGGGTTGATGAACGATACGACCGACCTCTATATCTGCCTGGTGCCAAGCGACCGTCAGGTGCAGTATCAAATGATGCGCCTCGGTTTTATTCTGTGGCTGGATTCACAGGGAGGCAAAGACAAAAACTTTGGAATCCGTTATCCCCTGGGTATGATGCAAAACGGTATGCCGGTTCAAAATTCCGATTTTGGAATGCGACAGGATATGCCTGAACCAGATACAGATCAGGTTCGTGCCGGTGTGGAGCGAGCTCTGTCCGAACTTGAAATCGTTGGACCGGATAAAGACGATGTGAGACGTATCAACATCGGCCATGTTGAAGGAATCGACATCGAAGTCGGAAATCATGGCGGAACCTTCGTCTACGAAGTGAAAATCCCCCTGACGCAAACCGATGCTCATCCTTATGCAGTTGGTGCGGAACCCGGCGCAATCATCGGTGTTGGATTCGAAACAACCGAGATGAATCGAGACGCCATGCGTAACCGCACGGATAAAAAACCCCCTGGAAGAAGTGTCAGAGGTGGAGGAATGCCTCCTAGT
>CAZDVF010000414.1:0-2631 GCA_964508725.1 uncultured bacterium
GTCATATACGATGCCTTGTTTATCACCTCGTGTCACTCTGTATAGGTGGGAGTTTGATTGTGAAACATGGTAACCAAATCCGCTTGTGCCTTGTCTAATATAATAAGTATACTTAGCTCTCTAATCAGGAGATGATCATGCTTCGAAACTACTTCCTCACAGCAATCAGAAATATTCGCCGACATAAGGGATATTCATTCATCAATGTTGCCGGGCTGGCGATCGGTTTCGTATGCAGTTTTTTCATCCTGCTTTGGGTTCAGGACGAGATGAGTTATGACACATTTCTTCCTGAAAACGACCAGGTCTACCGCGTCATGCGCCACACCGTGTTCGGCGGCAAAAAAGGAACAGGTTCTGCCATGCCCAAACCCATTGCCCAGGTGCTGGTCGACGACTATCCAGAGATTACGCATACTGTCCTGATGAGCTGGGATATGGACATGGTTCTCACATATGAGAACCAGCCGTTTCGTTCTGAGGGACGATACTTTGGTTCCGATTTCTTCACGGTATTCAAGTTCCCTTTAATCATTGGAGATGCTGCGACCGCACTGCTGGACCCGGAATCAATCGCCATTTCCGAATCGCTCGCAGAAC
Organism: uncultured bacterium; assembly: GCA_964508725.1. Taxonomy (GTDB): domain Bacteria; phylum Zhuqueibacterota; class QNDG01; order QNDG01; family DSAB01; genus CAZDVF01. The sequence goes on from CAZDVF010000414.1 coordinate 601, forward strand.
GCTTTTTCGGCAAGGATTGGCGTCAAAAAGACGATCTGCTCGGCAAACGGTTCAACATTGATCATCGTCTCGATGTCAGGCTGACTGCCATATTTAAGGAAGTACCAGCCAACTCCAGTTTGCAATTCAATTTCGTCCTCCCGATGCAGGAATACATTCGAAACAATGACTGGGTTGAACGTTGGGACAACAACGGTCTTCGTCTGTTTGCACGGCTCGAGAAAGGTGCTGATCCTGAAGTCGTCAATGCCAAGATCAAAGACCTGATTGACCAGCACGTGGATGCCTGGGAATCAGACGTCTTCCTTCAGCCCTATTCGGATATGTACCTCTGGTCTGACTTTGAGAATGGCGTCCTGGTCGGCGGGCGAATCGAATATGTGCGTATTTTTCTCCTCGTTGCGGTGTTCATTATTCTGATAGCCAGTATCAATTTCATGAATCTGTCAACGGCGCGCAGCATGCAGCGTGCTCGCGAAATCGGCGTTCGTAAAGCGGTGGGGGCCACAAAGTCATCACTGGCTCGTCAGTTTATCGGTGAATCCATGCTTACAGCGATGATGGCATTTGTGATGGCCATGATACTGGTTTTCCTGCTCCTCCCGAGCTTTAACATGCTCACAAGCAAGGCTGTGAGCATTTCCTTGCTCGATCCGGGATTATGGCTTCAATTCGGGGGGCTCGCGCTCTTCACGGGCCTTCTGGCCGGATCATACCCGGCTTTATATCTCTCGTCCTTCAACGTCGTCAGTGTTCTGAGGGGCACCCCGCGCAAGAAGTCTCGCGGTGGAGGTCTGCGTAAAGGGCTTGTCGTCCTGCAGTTCATCATGTGCATTATTCTAATTGTGGGTACCTTCACCGTTTATCAGCAACTGAGATACATTCGTAATAAAGCGCTGGGTGTTGATCGCGAAAATGTGGTTTACATGGCTTTCGAGGGCAATATACGAAACCAGTTTGATGCGTTTAAAAATGAATTACTCAATACACCGGGCATCATGAATGTGACCCTGTCAAGCCAGAATCCGCTCTCAGTCGGTAACAACACAATCGGTGTTGATTGGGACGGTAAACTTGAAGGTGATAACACGCTGTACAGCACAATCCTCACGGGATATGACTTTGTAGAGACAATGAGAATCAAGCTTAAAGAAGGACGCGTTTTTTCAAAGGAGTTCGGGGCCGATTCATCCAATTATATGATTAATGAAAAGGCAGCCGCATCCATGGGAATGGACAATCCAGTTGGGCAACGATTGACACTCTGGGGTCGGGAGGGATCCATCATCGGTGTTGTCAAAGACTTCCATATGCAATCCCTCTACAGACCCATCGAACCGGTTATCATGCGATTGAGTCCACAGCGAACGTGGATCGTTTATGTTCGGATTGAGGCTGGACAAACCAGGGAGGCGCTTGCCGCTTTGGAAACGGTCCATAACAAGTTCAATCCCGAGTATCCCTTCAACTGCCGTTTCCTTGATGACGAGTTCGAGCAAACCTATCGAAGCGAGACTGTGATTGGCACCCTGGCCAACATTTTTGCTGTATTGGCCATCCTGATTGCGTGCCTCGGTCTTTTGGGTCTCGCTTCCTTTACGGCCGAGCAGCGTGTCAAGGAGATTGCTATCCGAAAGGTGCTCGGCGCATCTGTCTTGAAAATCGTCATGATGCTGTCCAGGGAATTCATTTTGCTTGTCGTCGGCGCTTACGCCTTTGCCGCTCCCATCGCTTACTATTTGATGTCTAAATGGCTGGAAGATTTCGCCTTTCACACGGAAATCAGCATCGGTATTCTGGCCAGTGCCGGGATCTTATCCGTCTTGATCGCGTGGTTGAATGTAGGCTATCAGTCGATCCGGGCGGGGATGGCGAATCCTGTAGTGTCTTTGCGGTCGGAGTAGGTGGTAAACTTTGGTTTGTGATTTGAATCTGTTCAGGGGGCTGTATCAGAAGCCGTTCCCTACGGTTGCCCGTTGGCGCATTAATGCATCATTTTTATAAATCCGGTCAAATATTGCCAGAGAGGCT
>CAZDVF010000415.1:0-2616 GCA_964508725.1 uncultured bacterium
CAGTGTTGCGGAAGTTTTGTTCGCCCGCTGCATGATAGGCGGGAGCATCTCTTCTTCGGGGATGAGCACAGTACTTTTAGGTGTGATGTCCAAAGCGTGTACGGCTGACACCGATTCGCAGGTCGGACCGGCGGCGTCAATGTGGTCCGGACGGTTGTTGGTGATGAGGACCATGTGGGGAGCAAGGAGCGCCTGTGATTCAACCCAGTGGTTTTCGGGATGGACGCTCATCACTTCGCAGACAAGAACATTGGCCTGTTTCCTAACAGCATCGCGCAGCAGCCGTTTCTGTTCGACGATGGAGACAATGCCCCTGCGCCTGACGGATTGATCTGTCCCGTCCGGCAAAATGACGCGCGCCTCGGATCCGGTGGTCTTGGCCATGACGTGACGGCCGTCCTCACGCAGCACGGCGGCCAATGTCCGTACAACTGTCGATTTACCTCTGGTTCCTGTGACGGCAATCCGCAGAGGAATGGCATTCTGCCACGAGATGAGTTTGCGCTTCTCCCATGTATAATATCCGATTAAAACAAGTAGAAGGGGAATCAAGATGGCCACACTGGTGTCCTGTTGTTGCACGTGAGAAAATGATGGGGATAATGTAACAACCACCTGTGTTTTTCACAAGGTAAATTATCTGTAAATCGCATCTTGCTTTTTTCAATCTTGTTCATTATGTTTTATCATTACAAGTGGAAACCCATGAGAGGAGGAGACAATGAGAAAAATATCATCGCTTATACGTCAGTTGCTGTGGCCGGTTCTTCCGGCTGTTTTCGTTCTGATTCTGATTTTATCATTCGCACCAGTTGAAGATCCAATTGACATCGGTCCCAATCTCGACAGCTGCACCAGTCTTCTGGTCGGACGCCTGGCTTCGGCGGATGGATCGACTATGACATCCCACTCCTGCGACAGCGGAACGGATCGCACGTGGATCAATATTGTCCCCCATATGACCCACCCGAAAGATGCTGTTGCGGAGATCTACCTGGAGCCGAAGCGGAGCAATGGCCCGGATGACCCGGATCGCCTGGTTGTCGGTGAAATTCCCCAGGTCAAGGAAACCTACAAGTTTTTCAACACAGCCTATCCTATCATGAACGAGTACCAGCTGGCTATCGGTGAAACGACAACAGGCGGTAAGCGGGAACTGATCAGCAAAGAAGGACTGATCGACGCGCCGGAGCTGTACCGGCTGGTCCTTGAGCGGGCCAAAACGGCGCGCGAGGCCATCAAGATCGCCGACGAACTCACCAAAGCGTACGGATACAATGACTGGGGTGAGTGCTTCACGTTTGCCGATCCCAAAGAAGTGTGGCATTTTGAGATTCTCGGTCCTGGCAAGGGCAAAATCGGCGCTGTGTGGGCGGCCCAGCGGGTGCCTGATGACGAGATCGGTGTGTCGGCTAACGCCCACCGTATCCGAACGCTGAATTTGAAAAACAAAGACTACTACATGGCTTCCGATAATGTCTTTTCATTGGCAGAAGAGCTGGGGTTTTGGAGTAAAAAAAGTGGCAAACCGTTTGAATTCTGTTACGCTTACGCCAACCGGAGAAGTCTTTACTGTCGGCGACGCGAATGGCGGGCGTTGAGTTTGCTGGCGCCGTCGCTTCATCTTGATCCCAACGCTGAAAACTATCCATTTTCGGTCAAGCCAGAGAAAAAAGTCACGGTTCAGGATATCCTGAACATTTTCCGTGATACGTACGCGGATACGGAATTCGACATGACCAATGATCTATTGGTCCAGAAAAGGACGCGACGCCGTCCGGGGCAGGAGGTTGAAGAAGGGAAGACCGCCATTGAATTTGTGAAGAGCCCCATCGCCAATCCGTTCATGAACGGTGATCAGCGAACACTCCTTCACGTCAAGCGCGAGCGGACCATCTGTTCACCTGCAGCCACATACCTTCAGATCACGCAATCACGTGACTGGCTCCCTGACGCCATCGGCGGCGTTGTTTGGCTCGGATACGACAATCCCGCTACAACTCCTCATCTCCCATTCTACATCGGAATCAATCAGATGCCCGACTCCTACATGGTGGACGGTCGTGACAGTTATCGCACGGACTGCGCCTGGTGGGCCTTCAGGCGGGCCAGCAAATTGTCCTATTTTCGCTACCAGGATATGAAAGAGGATGTCAGGAAGGTCTGGGAGGCCATCGAAGAGGATGTGTTCTCCAGACAGCAGGAAATCGAAGAAGAGGCCCTGAGACTTTATAAAGAAGATCCAGCCAAGGCAAGCGCCTTTTTAACCAAGTATTGCCACGATGTGGCGAACAAAGCGGTCGATGCCTACTGGAAATTGGGTGATGATCTCTGGGGAAAGTATAACAACCGGTTCTAATTTATGCTCAATCCTGAAATGATACCAACAGGCCGTCCAAAATCATAGGTACGGTATCTTGGTATTATCCGAAGATGTGGAAAAGGCGGAAGAAGCTGAGGCTTCTTCCGCCTTTCTTGTATCCGTCAAGCACACAGGGGATGAATTTTTATATATTCTCCAGCATGCTTTGTATTGATTGATCTTCAAACCACTAGCTCAGCTAGTGGCTCTCGATCCTAAACTGGACGGCAGATACCTGCCTACTTTAAGCCCCC
>CAZDVF010000416.1:0-2604 GCA_964508725.1 uncultured bacterium
CCTGGAGAGATCGGACGTCTACGCTTGCTGCATCAAGTCGTTTCCGCACCGGCGTATCCACCTCGATGCCTTCAATGTCGGGAAAGCGGACCACATCGGACAGCGACGCCAGGGGGATGTCCACAGAAAAGATATTGCCAGTCCGATTGCGGATCACGGCCCCGTGCTCCCGGAGGACGGCAGTGTCGAATCCGGACGCCACGCGGATCAGGGCGTCGACATGCGGAATGTTCCCACAGAAGTGAAGGACAGCCTGTCGCACCAGGCCGGGAGGAAGCTCCTCAGGTTTTGCCAGTCCGGAAGTGCGGGAGAGCGATTCCACACATCGCGCCAAACGGATGGTCGCCGCCGAACGGGTCTGCCCCCACACAGTTGCAGAGATTAGGATAATGGCAAACAAACCGATGCCGAATCGGTGGAATTTCCTCGTTTTCGGAAAGGACCCGCGTCGCATGGTCACCTCCTCTGAACGGGAATGTCAATGTCGATTTTGCGGATGCCGTGTACCCCGCCCACTTCGTCCAAAACGGAAAGCGGAATCGTCACAGACAGGACCGCATCCAGGCGATTGCGGACGGAGACGCCGAGATCGTCCAGATCAACAGGATCGAATGACGCATCCACGGATAGCATACCCCGAACCACAAATTGCCCCCCATCGTTCTGGATAAGAAAACCGGAGACCAGCCGCTCGGGCAATTTTTGCGGGAGGGAATCCGTCCCCACTGTAAAATTGAGCCGGTCCAGCTCGCCCATGAGCCGTCGGGCGCTGGCCGAGTACTGGGCCGTGTGCCGCGCGCAGGCAAGAATCCCAAAAAGGCAGGCCAGCAGCAGGACAGCCATGCGAAACCAGCGGCGGGACATCCCGATTTCGGCCAAGCGGATTCGCATGATTACGGCTTCTCCAGCACGCCGTCTGCTCGTTTGTCGGCGCGACGCAGCAGGAATGCAAAGATCAGCCCCACGATACCCAGCGAAGCGAACATGATCTCGCTGGACGTGTACGATCCGGTTATGGCGCGCAGCTTGCCGTTGAGGGGATTAAAAACCGCAAATCCCACATTTTGGATAGCCGTCATCAAGCCGAATGCCGTGCCCACGCGCTCTTTCGGAACCACCAGAGGAATGGACGGCCACAGCGCAGCGGGAACGAGGACAAACGCTGCGCCCAGCACAATCATGGACAAGACAGGATGGAGCTTCGTCAAACCCAGGGTCAGGTGACTCACAATCAGGAGCAGCGATCCGAAAATCATAACTGTGGCGCGCTTGCCCCATTTGTCCACCATCCGGCCTGCAAAGGGCGCCAGGATCATGGAGGCGAAAATCACAATGGCCGTGATGCCGCCAGCCGTGTTGAACATGTGAAACAAATTAAAGAGCGCCTTGGATATAAAGGAGCCCGACTCTGCGGCAATATCTGGAATCACCCACTTTTCCTGAAAAAACTGCACGGCCAGTGTCTGAAAGGGAAACACCGCGGAATAAAACGTCACACACAACGCTGTGACAAACCAGAACGACGGTTTAAACTCCTTGATGTCTTTGAGGATAATGCGATCTTCGGCCGAGCCGTCCTTGAGTTTGAGGATGCGTTCGCCACGCCGGTCCAGGACGATATAGGCAAGATTAGCCATAAGAGAGAGAAAACAAATGATCGTCGCGGCCAATAACGCGTAAAACACGCCGCCGTAATGATCGCGGATCACCGTACCGGTGTTGAAGGCAAACAGGCTTCCAATGCGGCTCACAGTCAAGGCGATACCGAACGAGAGCGCCAGCTCCTTGCCCTTGAACCAGCGCGCCAAAATAGTGCTCTGAGCCACGATAAGCGTCTCGGAACCCGCGCCAAAAACAAAACGCCCGATGTACACCAGCAGCAATGTCTTGGCGAAAGCCACAATGGCTGCGCCGACGACGACTGTAGTGGAAAAGAGAATGCTGGCCTTGCGCGTGCCCAGACGGTCCAGGAGCATCCCGCCGAAAAACACAGCCAGAATGGCGGCCACGCTGTACATGGTGTTGATGAGTCCGATGTTACTCTGATCTGCACCAAACTGATTCATCAGATCGCCAGAGATCGCTGCGATCATGTCATAGGCGAAGTAGGTTCCCAGCGTCAACAGACTCACGAAGAGAAGAATCGTAAATCGGTACAATTTTGTGGCGGGATGAAATCCATGGACTGCTTGCATCGTGCTCGCGTTTTCTGTCATGGCGGGACCTCCGCGTACGAGAAAATGGGGTACGGCAATGGCAATGAGGACAGTAACTTACAGTGCCACACGGGAAGATAACAATAAAAGCAACGAAAAACAAGGAGAAGAGATCAGCAGGATAGTGAAAAACGGCATCGGTTCGAATCGATGGGGACGGAATTACAGGATCTCCGCTCGGAACACGATCCCTTGCAGAGACGCCCCGGCGGGGCGTCTCCAAATCAGGACGGAGCATTTCAACACCCAGGATACATCTTCGCAGGGGCATGGCATGCCATGCCCCTGCTATTGACGCTCCAAATCACCAACAGAAACCATCGAATAACAACTCCGTCTCTTCAATTCAATACAAACGCCGCAAGAATGACCGGATTCAATGAAACCA
>CAZDVF010000417.1:0-2601 GCA_964508725.1 uncultured bacterium
GCTTAATTGGAAAAGATACTTTCCTAATCATCTGATGTAGGAGTGAGGCATGCCTCACCACTACGAGCGTAGTATAAAGGTTGTCATGTGATAGGGGCGCGGCATGCGGCGCCCCTACGAATCTATCCTCCAGATTTCCCTTGATATTCCGATTCCTTCCGTTTATATTTTGTTCAATCCATTCCCAAACATAAGGAGGTGCGTCTTGAAACGAATCCTGTCAATTTCTCTTGTGGTCATCCTGTCGCTCTCCGGGATGGCCGGAGCGCAATCACTCCGGGACAATCCCCGGGTTGGGGAGGCTATACGCCTTCTGGAACTCTGGCTGGATGCCCAGCGCGCGTACGAAGAGATTCCCGGTATCTCGATCAGCGTTGTCCACGATCAGGAGATGGTCTGGAGTGCTGGCTTCGGGTATGCCGATATCGAGAAGAAAATACCAACCACGTCCAAGACGATCTACAGTATTTGTTCCATCTCGAAACTTTTCACCAGTATTTCTGTGATGCAGTTACGGGATGCCGGCAAGCTTCGGCTTGACGACCATATCGATCAGATTCTGCCCTGGTTTACCATCAAGCAAGCCTATCCTGACAGCCCGCCCATCACAGTGAAAGGCCTCCTTACTCATTCCGCGGGCATGCCCCGCGAGTCGGCCCATCCCTACTGGACGGGGCCGGATTATCCCTTCCCAACGCGTGAAGAAATGATCAAGGAACTCTCAGGCCAAAAGACATGGTATCCGGCGTTTGAACGATTTCAATATTCCAACCTGGGCATGAGCATTTTGGGAGAAGTGGTCGCCCAGGTGTCGGGACAAGACTATGCAACCTATGTTAAAGAGCATATTCTCGACCCTGTCGAACTGGTCGATACACAACCCAAGCTCCCTGATGGCGCGAAAAAAAACCGGCTGGCCTTGGGGTACAGCTCGATGACGCGTCAAGGCGTGCGCGTGCCTTTGAATACTTTCCAGGCAGGAGGCATTGCGCCGGCGGCTGGCTTTTCATCAACAGCAGAGGATCTGGGCAAGTTTGCCTCGTGGCAGTTCCGCGTTCTGGAAAACAAAGATAACGCGATTCTTCACGTCCACACGCTCAAGGAAATGCAGCGCGTTAACTGGGTTGATCCGGACTGGAAGACATCGTGGGGTCTGGGTTTCTCTGTTTCACGCAACAAAGATCGGACCTTTGTCGGCCACGGCGGCAGCTGCCCGGGATACCAGACCCAGCTCAAATTAAATCCCAAAGACAAGATTGCCGTTGTGGTCATGGCCAATGCGTCCGGTGTGAACACCGGCAAGTTTGCACAACAGGCGTATGATATTTTTGCTCCGGCGATTGCCGAAGCGCTGGATACGACCAAGACCGCAAAGGTTCCCCCGGAGAAACTGAAAGAGTATCTGGGGACATACGGAAGCCAGCCGTTCGGCGGTGAGATGGCAGTGTTCATCTGGAAGGGTCAATTGGCCACGGTTCGTTTTCCATCCGATGAGCCCCTGGAGAGGATCACCAAGTGGAAGCATGTGGAGGGTGATCGTTTCATTCAGGATCGAAAAGACGGAGCCACGGGCATGGACATGGTCTTTGAGCGGGACGCCGAAGGGAAAGTGTTTCGGATCAAGCGGAACAACAACTATTCCACGAAAATGTGGTGATCCTGATGAGGTGGAGTCCACCTTTCGAGGTGGCCTCCACCTGAATTGAGAGGAACCATTTTGGCGGTTCAACGATCAATTCTCGCAGTGCTCAATCCCGCTGCCGGGGGCGGCCGGTGCGGCAAGCAGGCCCCGGAAGCGATCAGAAGGCTTGAGGTGTCTGGCGTCCGGTGTGACGTTGTCGAAACAGAACGGCCAGGACATGCAACCGAGATCGTACGCAATGCCTGGGCAACCGGATTTCGGCGCTTCATTGCTGTGGGAGGCGACGGTACCACGTTTGAGATACTCAATGGACTCTATCCACTTGAAGATCCTGCTATCCGCCCCTTGATCGGATTTCTGCCGCTGGGCACGGGGAATTCGTTTCTCCGCGATTTTACCGACCAGGGCGCTGACGGGGCGATTCAGGCTATCCTCGAAGAGAAGAGGAGACCGTGTGATGTCATCCGCCTGGAACATACGGAAGGTGTCCTGCATTTTCTCAATATCTTCAGTCTGGGATTTGTTGCCGAAGTGGGAGCAGTCCGGATCCGCCGGTTCAAATCGTGGGGATCTTTTGGTTATACAGCCGGTGTGCTAGTAAAGCTGGCGACACTCTCGCAGCGTGTTTTTCCGATGCACCTGGACGATATCGAGCCGTGCATAGATCCTGTGACTTTTATTTCCGTGAACAACAGCAAGTATACTGGCGGCGACATGATGATGGCGCCGGAAGCCGACACAAACGACGGTCTGATGGATCTGGTGATTGTCGACAAACTGGGGAGGATCGGATTACTCCAAACCTTCCCGAAGATATTCAAAGGAACGCATATCCATCACCCGGCCGTGACGATGTCGCGCGCTCAGCACATCACGTTTGATCTCGACGGACCGGTGGATGTCCTCGTTGACGGTGAGATTTTCCATCTTCAGCCGACGCGCCTCGAAGTTCTTCCTGC
>CAZDVF010000418.1:0-2592 GCA_964508725.1 uncultured bacterium
AATGTGACGCCACGGGCGCATCCAATTCTTGGGAACATGTCAGCGGTCAAGGCTCTGGGATATCTGGTTCCCACCATGCTTTTGGCTCTTGCCAACGGCAACATGTACCAGCGTTTTTTCTCGGCAAGAGACAGCCGGGAAGCCAAACGGTCAGTCGTCGGCTTACTCATCGGAGCCATAATCCTGGGCGTGGCCATTCAGAGTCTGGCGGTTATTGGCAGCAGCCTGTTCAAAGGGCTGCCGACCACGGAATCGGGTAAAATTATCCTGCTGGTTGCGCATGACGCCCTGCCCACGGTTGTCGGATGCATCCTGATGGCCTCGATCGCAGCCATCATCATCTCAACAGCCAATGGTTTCCTGCTGGTGCCGGCCACAAACATCATGCGTGATATCGTCCAGCGTTTCATCAAGCCCGATCTGTCCGATCGGTCCATGGTATTGGGAACCCGAATGTGTCTTGTGATTCTGGGACTCTGCGCGTACGGATTGATCGGTTTTTTCCCGCGCATTCTCCAGGCGGCGTACGCAGCCTATACGATATACGGAGCGGGCTTGACACCGGCTCTGATGGCGACATTCTTTTGGAAGCGGGCTACGCCGGTAGGCGGAGTGACATCCATTCTGGCGGGGATGACTGTGACCATCGGATGGGAGATCGCTAACAAGGTCATGGGCCATTTGCCTTTCAACATGCCGGCGGTCTATCCGGCGCTGATTTTATCCGTTTTGCTCTTGATCGTTGTCAGCTTACAGGGCAAACCACCTGACGAATCAAAGTGGCGGCAGTTTACACGTGAAGGGTGAGTTGAGAGATAGTGATTAGATCTCGGTGATAGTATAGGTCACTGTGGTGGTGAATACGCCAATTCCATCCTGGACCGATACTTCGCGAAGGCGATATCGGGGTTTCAGATTTGTCCGGTTGCCCGAACCTGAGAATAGATTAAAAGGGACATCAGAAAGCAAGTGCCATGATGTATCGCGATTGATCGTCCCGTTTCCTCTGCCATCGTTGGTCAGCTTGACGTCAAGTGTCCAGGTTGCACCCCAGACGCCGTCTGTTTTGTGGACATCAACACTCCAGTTTCTAAAGGGGGGATTTATTTTGGCGCCTTTGATTTCAAGAATGACATCACCCCTGTCTGTGCGTTTGGTTCTGTTAAAATCTGATCCGGCGCCGGAGGCAAGGTCGGTTACATCGTAGGTCAGGAAGCAGTCCCCTGTGACAGTAATTCTGACTTGTCCGAAGGTGTGACTGGTGAAAAAAAGATTCGACAGAAATCCAACACCCAACATGAAAATTGATATTTTCAATCCTGAAAAGGTCATGCTTTTCCCATGGACGACACACAGTTTTCATTTCGATATTTATAGCAAAGGGATTTACAAACAAAAATCGTTCCATTGTCCTTGATTGATAAGATGAGACAGATCGCATCCAAGATAAATAGATAAAAAATAGCTGATTAAGTATATTTTAAAAGGGATAATAATTGAGAATTCCATGATGTGCTATTTGCGTTTCTCGAAGAAGATGATATTTTGAATGATGTCATTGCAATTTGCAATGCATTGTAACGGATTAAAAATGGGCATTATTGGATCTGAGTCACTGAATACATCCATTCTGAGGAGGACATGATGAAACATACCATGCAAAGATGGACGCTATTGGCTTTTGTCATTTTGTTTGTTTCTGGTCAGGCGCAGGAGACAGATCCGGGCATCCTGACGCTTGAACGGATTTTTGCATCCAAAGAATTCGAGTCGGAACGGTTTGGTCCTGTCCGATGGCTTGAGGACGGATCAGGCTACACGACGCTTGAGCGGACTGACAGCGGAGATGACGCCCGGAACATTGTAAAAGTCCAGCCCAAATCGGGGGAGAAGGAAATCCTGGTTTCATCCGACAAGCTTATTCCAGAAGGATTGAGCAATCCAATCACGATTGAAGATTACATCTGGTCTCATGACGGAAAGAAACTCCTCATCTTTACCAACACCAGGCGTGTTTGGAGACGCAACACGCGGGGCGACTACTGGGTTCTCGATCTGAAATCAGGAGCCCTGGAGCAACTGGGCCGGTCGTTTGAACCGGCCAGACTGATGTTCGCCAAGTTCTCTCCGCAGGGCGACCGTGTCGCTTACGTGTTCAGGAACAATATTTATGTGGAACGTTTGGATGATCACACTGTCATCAAGCTCACTTACGACGGGTCCGACACCATCATCAACGGAACGTTCGATTGGGTCTACGAAGAAGAATTCGGCCAGCGTGATGGTTTCCGCTGGAGTCCCGACGGCGCCAGCATCGCATACTGGCAGCTTGACGCCGAAGGGATCGGCGTGTTTTTCATGATTAACAACACCGATTCCATCTATTCGAAGATCATCCCGGTTCAATACCCGAAAGCCGGGACAGTCAATTCTGCAGCGCGTGTGGGCGTCATCCCAGCAGAAGGGGGCGAGACGGTGTGGATGCAGATTCCCGGCGACCTGCGAGAGAATTATATCCCCCGCATGGACTGGGCCGATAATTCCACAGAACTCATGATTCAGCGGATGAACCGTCTGCAAAACACCAATCAG
>CAZDVF010000419.1:0-2578 GCA_964508725.1 uncultured bacterium
TGAGAGGATTCCTGCCTGCCAACCCTTTAAGATGATGTGTAAAGACAGACTACACTCGTTGGGATTTTCAGTATTGTGTTATCGGACGTGGATTCGATTTTCACTATCTCTAAAAGGTGTTTTCAGAAGTAAGGATGCCCGTGCTTTTCCTCTTTGTTTTAATTTCAAAAATGAGTCCAACTTCATAAAAATCAGGGTGGAGAGATATGGTTGAGACGATTTTTAAGACGTTCATCGACAAGATTTATATCTATGTCTGGGAGACACCGACAGAATTTCCCTGGCTGGTCATTCTACTGTTGGGATCGGGTATTTACATTACCTTTCGGATGGGATGGATCAACATTCGTCAATTCAAGCATGCCGTCAATGTTATCCGGGGACATTACGACAATCCAGCGGACGAGGGCGATATCAACCACTTTCAGGCCTTGACGACCGCGCTCTCTGCTACGGTGGGTATCGGGAATATTGCCGGCGTAGCCATCGCCATTCATTACGGAGGTCCGGGTACGATTTTTTGGCTTTGGATGTCAGGAATCTTCGGGATGACACTCAAATACGCCGAGTGTACGCTTGCCCTGAAGTACCGAACCTTCGACGATAAAGGCAATGCCTCGGGCGGTCCCATGTATTATATTGAAAAGGGATTGGGTTCCAAGTGGAAATGGATGGGCATTCTTTTCGCTTGCCTGACCATTGTGGGATCGTTTGGTAGCGGAAACATGAACCAATCGAACACAGTTGCAGTGAGTGCGGCCGCCGATTTTCAGACGCCTGACTGGATCGTCGGACTCATCCTGACCACACTGGTGGCAATGGTCATCTTGGGAGGCATTCGCCGGATCGGGGCCGTTTCATCGCGGTTAATGCCCGCGATGGCTATCGTTTACGTTTTGGCTGCGATTTCTATATTGCTGGGCAATCTACCACAACTTCCTGAATTATTCATCAGCATTGTTACCGAGGCTTGGAAGCCCAAGGCGGCATTTGGCGGTACAGCAGCAGGAATATGGCACTTTACTCTCCTGTGGGGGATCAAGCGAGCCTTGTTTTCGAACGAGGCGGGCCAGGGGAGTGCTCCCATTGCTCATGCAGCAGCCAAGACCAAGGAAGCGGTACGAGAAGGAGTCGTGGCTATGGTTGGGCCGTTCGTGGATACACTGCTCATCTGTACTATTACGGGCCTTGTGGTTTTGGTGACCGGCGTTTGGAAAGACAAAAAAGAAGAAGTACGGTTTTTGGATTTAAACAAGATGTCTGTATATGCTGATCCAGGTTTTTCAGTGAATGACCGTTATCTGCACGAGCCGACCGGAGATCCTCTTCAACACTTTGAAGGGACGACGCGAGTCGACAGCGGGAAAGCATTGCGTGTCCTGTTCGAGGTCAATGACGGTTTCGTAGATAATGCATTGCTCTTTATGGATGGAAAGCCGTATGAGGGATCTTTCGTTGTAGAAGGGACGTCACTGAAGGATGTTGAGGGGAATAACCTGCGTCTTGATTTGCATGGGAGGGCCTTTCAGAACAGCTCGGCCCTGACGGCCTGGGCTTTCCAGATCGGTTTCAGTCGTCTGGGCCTAGGCAAGTTTGGAAATTATATCGTTACGATCTGTGTGTTTCTTTTTGCTCTCTCGACGATCATATCCTGGTCGTATTATGGGGATCGAAGTGTCGAGTATTTATTCGGTGTGAAGTATGTGATGATTTATCGGGGTGTGTACGTCTGTTTTACATATTTGGGATCAGTGCTCGCTCTGGAGACGGTTTGGACATATGGTGATGTGGCCCTGGGCTCGATGTGTGTACCCAATCTGATCGCTGTAATACTTCTTTCTCCCAGACTGGTTGAATTCACCAAGGAATATTTTTCCAGGGAGCATAAAAGGTATAAATAATTCACGAGGCTGAGTCTGTTATGGAAAATGATCGTGGAAGTTTTAGCCGTGTCGGATTCATCCTTGCTGCAGCGGGATCAGCCGTCGGGCTTGGGAATCTGTGGCGTTTCCCCTATACTGTAGGTGAAAACGGGGGAGGTCTGTTTGTTCTGATTTATCTGCTTTCGGTGGCGATTATCGCTTTTCCGGTTTTGATGGCCGAAGTCTCCCTGGGACGGTTTTCCGGTAAAAATCCGGTTGGCGCCTTCAATACGGTGAAACCGGGCAGTTCCTGGCGGTTTGTCGGATTTTTGGGTGTGGCGACGGCATTTATGATCTTGTCGTATTACTCAGTTGTAGCCGGCTGGACGGTGGGTTATTTCGTCAGCGCTGTTTCCGGCAAGTTCGCCGGCATCACAAGCGAAGTAGCATCAGAGAACTTTACGCAGTTTACGGGGAATCCATTGCTTCAGATCGGCCTTCTGGCGTTTTTTATTCTGCTCACAGTTTATGTCGTGTCGCGGGGAGTTTCCGCCGGAATCGAGAAATATGCAAAGATTCTTATGCCCGTCCTGTTCGGATTGTTGATTTTACTTCTTATCCGATCGCTCACGCTGAAAGGTGCCTCAAAGGGTATTGAGTTCTATCTGAAGCCGGATCTCAAAGCTTTGAAACCCAGTCTGATTATCGCAGCCATG
>CAZDVF010000420.1:0-2568 GCA_964508725.1 uncultured bacterium
CAATCCGCACCCCAAACCGGATCTCCCGCGGGCGGCCGAACAGATCGCCGCCCTTTGCAATGGCGTAATGCTGCCGGTGGTTAAGATTGATTAAATCGTAAAGCTTAAAATATTGACTCCAATAATCTTGATCTTCATAAATTAATCCACGCCGAGATTTGGGATCGAACAAACCATCGTCTTGTGTGTCGCCGTTGGGGTAAAATTTGATCACATTTTGGTTGTTCAGAAGATTGAGGATTGAAACATACGCCGTCAGATGAGTCTTTCCTATTCGAAACATCCGGCTCACTTGACAATCAAGAAGTGAAAACCATGGCGTCTTTATCGAATAGGTATCCAATCGATAATCTTGACCAAAACAGGTCTCAGGATCAAAAATACTGTACCTTAAATATTGATAGATTTCTGTTGGGTGCCCGCTGTTGAATCGGAAGAGAAGCGACGCTTCCGTATCACGAATCCACCAGGGTGCATCACGGTCAAACGCGTACCCGACGAGAAGATTCAACCGATGACGCTGGTGATAATCCAGCAACTGCGGATTAAACCTGGGATATTGGTAACCCCAAAGATCCGTCTTTCTGGTGTAAGGCTGTGGTTCCGACATGTCACCACGGGCATCCGAGAGCACATAATTCAACCAGACTGTAAGTCCTTTATTTTGATATTCCAGGGATGTCTCCCATCCCTTGCCCATGGATTCACAAACATTGGCGAGATAAAAATACCAGATCCAGTAATCAGGGACAGGATGCATGCCAAGGCTGTTCAACGTTCGGCGCAAGTAGAAAACCGACTGCAACCGCAGTCCTGTCATCGGTCTGGCAGTAAATCCCAACGATGTCTGAGCTGACTTGACTGGCTCGGCTAAAGGACCCTTGATGACATCTCTATATGAATCCAAACTATAGTTGGACATATATAAGAAATTACTCTTGTAGAAATCAGACAACCGGGCCTGCTGCACATAATGCCCCCAGTCGAGCCAGAACTGCATTGTCTTTGAAGCCGCCATCATCAAATGGATGCGTGGGGATAGAAATTTAAAAACAGAACGTGGATGATTATTTCTTGACGAAGTAACAAACCAAATAATATAACGATCAATATCGTCAATCCCACTTAACGCATTGGATGAAAATGTGTTGTACCGGATACCTGCAGTGATTGACAATTTATCCCACTGAAAAACATCCTCCAGAGAGATGCTCGAATGTTTCGGTTTTCGAGGTCCATCGTTCACGCCATCCCAAAACTTCACTTCTCTGCCCAATACGTCATATCCCCAGGCGCGGACACGTCCCCAGTTACGCAACTGCAACTGCCTTTCCCTGTCGAGACTAAACTGATACGTATTAATATAGTCAAGAGAACTTGAAAGACTAAGCAGGTCATCGACACGATACTGGCGTAAAATACGGTGTGACAAATGTCCAGCCAATATCAAACGGTGGGCGCCCAGCGTTTTCTGAACAGATCCAGAAAATGTCAGTCCATCCTCTTTGCGTTTGAAATATTCAGCCAGAACATCACCTGGGCGATTCAAATCAAACAAATATAGCTCATACGCTTTCGGTGGAGACCAGTAATCCCCCCACGGCACACCCTTCTCTTCGATGGCCTTCGGATCATAGTACTTCAAGAACTCATCCCCAAACAAAGGATCAACCTGCTTCCATCCGGATTTAAGTACATCAGCCTGCAGGTGGATCTTGAGATCATTCGACCGGACATAATCAGCCTGAAAGGATAGCAATCCTGCGTACTCTTTGGTCTCCGGGATGCGCCGGGGATTGAACAAATCCATGATGGGCGTGTCGTTGATCTGCTTCCGCGTGTTCTCGTACAATCCCACAATCTTGAAATAAAAGGGATGCAAGTCTGCGGTGATCTGCCCGTTCACGCTGACCCGATCCAAAGCAGCTTCGGGGATGTTGCCCGGCTTCACCTCCAGCCGGTCGGTGCCGAAGGCTTCCTGAAACGTATCGCCCCAGTGTCCTTCGTATCCTTCCCGATAATTCGGATCAGGCGCATACGTGAACCCAGGCCACCACTTGCGGTACCGGTCGTCGAAATGCTGCACCTCTCCTGCTGCAAAGAAGCGAATCCTGTCTGTGATCAGTCGCCCCTGAATCGTGGCCACGACATCCGTATAACCGTAGGAGTAAGTACCCAGACGCTTCTGGTGCGGGGACGTAAATCCGTCGCTCTCGCCTGCAATGGTAAACCGAAAGTCCCGGCTGCCGGTGCGGAGCTTTCTTTCCAGTAAAGCGGAGGCGTTGCTCTGGGTCGCTGATGGCGCGGTGTTGAACGTGATCGACTCCAGCGCTTCCGGGATCACATGAAACAGGCTCATGCCTGTGTACGCGCTGCGCACGTCAATGCCTTCCAGACTGTAGGCGATCTCGTCGTGGCGGCTCCCCCGAACATGGAGCAGGTCTTCACCCTTGTAGTCCTGGTTCACCACACCGGGGAACAAAGCATAATACTCCTGCGACGTCCCGCGGAACGGCAGACGCTTCAGCATCTCTCGCGTGAGTGTACGGACGCCGAGATCTGTGTCCG
>CAZDVF010000421.1:0-2530 GCA_964508725.1 uncultured bacterium
CGGTGCGTTTCGCACGCTCGACAGGCGTCAACTCACGATCTGGTCATCCAGCCGCATTGATCCCCTCCCACGATACACAGGTCGCATCCCCGGCCGGATTGTGGAAATCCGTCCGAGCGAAGGATCGGTCGTGCTCACCGGCGACGGCGCGATCCTCATCCGCGACGTCCAGTTTCAGGACGGCGAATCCGTTTGCGCTGCGGACGTCCTTAACCGGTTGAGCCAGACGCTGGGCAGATAGGAGACCGAATCCTGGGCAAAGTGTACGACATCCCCTTTAACAGGCCGCACCTTGCCGGGCGCGAACTGGACTACGTAACGGACGTGATTCGCAGAAGCCACGCAGCCGGTGACGGCGAATACACCCGGCGTTGTCATGCGTTTCTCGAACAGATATTGGGCGTCCCCAAAGCGCTCCTGACCACATCGTGCACACACGCGCTGGAGATGGCGGCACTGTTGCTGGATATCCGCCAAGGCGACGAGGTCATTGTCCCTGACTTTACATTCGTTTCAACAGTCAACGCCTTTGTGCTGCGCGGCGCCCGGCCTGTGTTTGCCGATATCCGGCCCGACACGCTGAATCTCGATGAAACATTGCTCCCCGGTCTGATCACGGACCGGACCAGGGCCGTAGTGCCGGTCCATTACGGCGGCGTGGGTTGTGAGATGGACGACATCATCCCAATTGCCAAAGAGGCCGGCATTGCCGTAGTGGAGGACAACGCCCACGGTCTTTTTGCCGCGTACCGGAGCAGGCCCCTGGGCACGTTCGGTTGTCTGGCGGCCCAGAGTTTCCACGAGACAAAAAATGTGATTTGCGGTGAGGGCGGCGCTTTGCTGATCAATGATCCGGCTTTTGTGGAACGGGCCGAGATCATCCGGGAAAAGGGCACGAACCGGAGCCGGTTTTTCCGCGGCCAGGTAGACAAGTACATGTGGGTGGATGTGGGTTCCAGCTATCTGCCGTCTGACATTCTGGCGGCGTTTCTCCTGGCCCAGCTCGAAGCGTACGAGAAGATCCAGGCCAAACGCAAGCAGATCTGGACCGCGTACGCCAATGGGCTTAAATCCTGGGCCGATGCGTGGGGTATCCGTTTGCCGGTGATTCCGAACCACTGCCGGCAACCTTATCATCTCTTCTATCTGATCATGCCGACGGCGGAGGCGCGCGACCGCCTGATCATCCATTTGGGGGAGCGTTCAATTCTTAGCGTGTTTCACTATTTGCCGCTGCACCTGTCCGATATGGGACGGCGATTCGGCGGCAGAGAGGGCGATTGTCCTGTGACAGTGGATGTGAGCGCGAGGCTGGTTCGGTTGCCATTTTATAATGACTTGACCGAAGAGGATCAGCAGCGGGTCATCTCGGCGGTCATGTTATTTTCTTGATCCAAAAATGGGCCATCATACTATCCATCAGCAGAAGGAGGATGCGCCATGGCGATCACAAACGTGTAGATCGAGGAGGGTTGCACGGCGTGCGAGCTGTGCGCGGGAACGTGTCCTGAACGTCATGGTATCACCTTTTTTCATTCGGTTGTGTCAAAAATGACACATTTCAAATTGTGAATCGCTTATCTCTTTTAGGGAGGATTGAGAGTCGCCCCTGACAGCGATTCGATAGAGTGGATTGGATGTGCTCTATGACGTGAAAGTCAATCATTTCAACTTACTGTAAATTCAATGAATAGGCTGTTTTCCATCTCATATTATAATAAAGTTATTGCTCTCCGGCATGTTTTTGTATTTCAAGAAATTGTGTATTCTTTACAAATTTGGTATGATATCTGCACAAGTTGTGGATAAAATCCATTTAACCACAAGGTTGACACGATCGAGGAGATAATGAAACGTCAAATCCTATTCTTGATTCTTGTTTTCTGCATTACAGGGATCGGATCGCAAGCTGCCGGGCAGGACAGACTTTCCAGCCCAAGCTCCATCGGTATTTTGGGTGTCGGTGTGCATCAGGATGCATCTCAAATGAGCCATGCGGGGCTTGGGCCCGGTTTGGAACTGTTTTTGAGGTACAATGTGTCTTCGTGGTTTTCTATCACGGGAGCCACTGGTCTTTTAACAGTGACGGATGATTTACTCCAGACAAAAAACGTCAGGACCATCATGATTCCATCTGTCGAACTCTGGTCTGAATTGCGTATTGCCGAATGGAACTGGTTTCAGCCCTTTATTCACTTTGGCGCGCACTTTTTTGGCGCTTCGACAGAAATGTTCGGCGCAGGTAGTGCCCAAAGTACAGGACACGAGTATCAGCTGAATGTGTTGGGAGGACTGGGCACAGAAGTCAATCTGGGCTCGCCGCGTTACAGCTTTTACTTCAGTGCGGATTACCGGTACGCCGTCAAGTCGTCTGCGTCGCCCAAGCCGCAATACTGGGTGGCCAAGGCTGGTATTGTCTTCCCTCTTGGGCTCTCAGACAGCATGGGTCGGAGGCCGGTCCAGGAGCTTGAGATGCCCGAATTCATCGATGCCTATCTTCAGGAAGAGGAAGCAGCGCCGGCTTACGGTG
>CAZDVF010000422.1:0-2528 GCA_964508725.1 uncultured bacterium
GTTCTCGATCCTAAACTGGACGGCAGATACCTGCCTACTTTTAGCCCCCCGGCTCCGCCGGGAGTCTTAAAGCCACCGCCTCTGGCGGTGGATCGTTTACTTGTGTCAGCCGTTTTTAATGGCGAATTCTTTCATGAACTGGGTCAATTCCTGAATGCCTTTGAGCGGCAGGGCGTTGTACATGGAAACGCGGATCCCGCCAACGGAGCGATGCCCCTTCAATCCGCCAAAACCGGCTTCCGAACCATCGGCGATGAACTTTTTTTCCAGGTCTTCGGATGGAAGACGGAACACAACGTTCATCAACGAGCGGCTATCCTTGCGTACGGGGCATTTGTAGTAATCGTTCATCTCCTCGATGGTTGCATAGAGAAGCTTGCCCTTTTCTTCGTTTTCTTTCTGAACGGCTGCCAGACCACCGATGCTTTTCACATACTCCTGGACCAGCTTCAGAATATAGATAGAGAAAGTTGGCGGCGTGTTGAAGAGCGAGTCCTTCTCTGCATGCGTTTTATACTTGATCATGGTGGGCAGATCATCCCGGCTTTTTTCTACCAGGTCGTTGCGGATGATGACCACTGTGACGCCTGACGGTCCCAGGTTCTTCTGCGCGCCAGCGTAGATCAATCCAAAATTTTTGAAATCAACCTTGCGTGAGAGAATGTCACTGGACATGTCTGCAATAAGAGGCACATTGCCAGTATCCGGATAGGACGCCCACTGGGTTCCGGCAATGGTGTTATTCGACGTAATGTGCACGTATTGGGCTTTGGGATCCAGTTTGAGTTCCGCTGGGATATACGCGAAGTTTGCGTCTTCCGATGATCCGGCGATGTTGACAGTGCCGAACAGCCTGGCCTCTTTGATGGCCTTCTTTGACCATGATCCGGTGTTGACATAGTCAGCTGACTGGCCTTCACGCAACAGGTTCATGGGAATCATGTAAAACTGGCTGCTGGCTCCGCCCTGAAGAAAGAGGATTTGGTAATTTTCGGGGATGCCGAAATTCTCCCGCAATAACGCTTTGGTTTCCTGATGGACCGCATCATAGGGTTTCGAGCGGTGACTCAGCTCCATGAGAGCCATTCCGGTGTTGGCGTAATTGGGCAAATCGTTCTTGATTTTTTCCAAAACCGGCAATGGAAGGGTTGCCGGCCCTGCGTTAAAGTTCCAGATACGTTCTGGCATTGTTCAACTCCTATGATTATAGGTTAGGTTAACCTTGAAAATTTTCAAGAATGTCAATAATGATATCGCCGATCCGCAGCAGGTTTTCCTTGGTCGAGGCGCCGATGTGGGGCGCCATCAGGGTGTTGGGAGCTTTGAGGATGGGGCAATCAGCCGGAGGCGGATCTGAAAACCAGACATCCGTAGCGTACTTTTTCAGCTTGCCGCTTTCCAGCGCCGCAACAACATCTTCTTCAACGACACATTTTCCCCGGCCTGTGTTGACGATAACAGCGCCGTCCTTCATTTTGGCGATCGTGTCTTTGTTGATCATGCCCTTGGTTTCGTCTGTCAGGGGCGTGTGCATCGAGATGTAATCGGACTCGGCCAGGATACTGTCAAATGATTTCAACTCTGCCACGTCGGATGACGTCACGTATTTATCGTACGCGATAACTTTCATACCAAAAGCCTTGGCTCTGATGGCGACTTCCTGGGCAATCCGGCCGATACCGATGAGGCCCAGGGTTTTGCCCATCAATTCCGTCCGTTTGAGTTCCTTTTTGAGCCATTCGCCTTTGGCCATGCTGTTGTGAGCTTCAACCAGGTGATTTGGAACGGCCAGCATCAGAGCGAAGGCCAATTCGGCCACAGCCACGCTGGATGCAGCTGCAGTGTTAAACACCGTGATACCTTTTTCCTTGGCGTAGACCTGATCCACATTATCCAGTCCGACACCACCGCGGATGATGAGCTTCAACTTTGGGGCGTTGTCGATGTACTCTTTTGTGCATTTGGTTTTGCTTCGGATGAGAACGACGTCACAATCAGCGAGTTGCGACTTGTCGTCTGTAACCTCACCGAATTTCTTCAGACGATCGGGCAGTGAAGCGTCAAAGGCATCAGAAATGAGGATTTTCATGGAATTGTCTCCTTTTAGTAACGTGTATATTTTGAGAGGGAAATCATTTTAAAATGATTGACTGTTTCCTGTTGCTGTGTCGGTCGCGGTTTTCATTAGTCGAGCAGATGCACGACAACACCGCTGGCCAGTTTTGGCTCGAACCACGTTGATTTCGGCGGCATTACCTCGTTTGCGTCTGCAACGGCCAGCAACTGATTGATGGTCGTCGGATGCATGGAAAAGGCCACACTGTAGTTCCCGCTGTCGACGAGACGTTCAAGTTCACCCAGACCTCGAATTCCACCCACAAAATGAATGCGCTTATCAGTCCTGGGATCTTTGATGCCGAGGACGGGAGAGAGCAGATTCTCCTGCATAATCGAGACATCCAGGCTTTTGATGGGATCGGCCGCATCAAATGATCCTGTTTTAGCCGTCAACTTGTACCATTGTCCAT
>CAZDVF010000423.1:0-2528 GCA_964508725.1 uncultured bacterium
CCTCGAGCGTTGGAAACAGCATTGCGTCTTCTCGACGGAGCTCCTGACGGGCTCCGTTTGTTGTTTGAACGGGCTGCAGCTTACATCAAAAAGCATCAGAGCGAACGAGCTGCTCCATCGCATACCCAATCGGATCATATTCTGGGTTCACCACAACCTTCTACGGAAGATCGAGAGACAGGCCGCATCGCCGAACGGGATATCGATGCGTATTTCCGTGAAGATGGTGTGCTCTCCCGGCATCTCCCTCTGTACGAACTGCGTAAACCTCAACTCGAGATGGCAAAACTGGTGGGACGGATTTTCAACCAGGAGGGAGTCCTGGCAGCCGAGGCAGGAACGGGTGTGGGTAAGTCACTGGCCTATCTGGTTCCAGCTGTTTTGTGGACATTAAAGAACAGACCGGCCCGAATGATCCTCACAACCCACACCAAGACGCTGCAGGATCAACTCTTTTCTAAAGAGCTGCCCCTGCTGAGGCAGTGTTCGGACGATGCATTCTCCGCGGTTTTGTTGAAAGGCCGCGGTAACTACTTGTGCTTCAGGCGTTGGCGACAGCTTCTTTCGCGGGCGGATGCCCGGCTGTCAGCGCGGCAGCGGCGTCAGCTTATTCCCCTGGCGTTATGGGTAGAGGAAACCCGTACAGGAGACATCGAGGAGAATGCCGGTTTCGCTCGCAGGAGGCACACCGATATCTGGTCGTTGATCAGTTGTGAATCCGGCGGCTGCCTTGGGTCGTCGTGTGATATGGCGTCTGAGTGTTTTTACCAGCGCATTCGAAAGGCCGCACGTTGGGCCGATATCGTGCTGGTTAATCATGCGCTGCTTTTCTCTGATCTGGCGGCCAATCACAGTGTGCTGGGCGATTACGATACTCTCATCGTCGATGAGGCGCATCAAATCGAGAAATCCGCCTCCGATTGTTTGGGCCGGCAGCTCAACCAATGGCTGTTTGCGGATTTGGTGCAGGTGATTGTTTCAGAAAATTCAGGCAGCGCCGGATTGGTCGCTGTCTTGCGCAAGTCCTGTCCAAACCGGGACAAGACGCTGGACGACGCACTGAACGTCCTGGCTGAATCAGCGGATACTGTCAGGCAGAACGCCGTTCTTTTTTTCCGACTGGCTGGTTCCCATCTGGCGGCTGCATTCGAAAATGACAAGGCGCAGAAGGTTCGTATCCGACGTCGGGAAGATTTCAAGCCGCAGCTTCTGGATCAAGCCGAAACGCTGGACCAGTCCATGAGCAATCTACAAGACGCACTGAAATACCTGTCCCAAAAACTAATTGATACGGATATCGCTCAACGTTTGGAGGGAGAGTCCGCGATACGCGAACTGGAATGGCTTGCCGACAAGGTTGTCCAGTTACAGGATTTGATCGATCATTTCTTTCGACAGTTGCCGCAAGAGGACGTCATCTGGTTCGAGATCATTCGGCGATTTACCGGTAATGAGATCGTTTTCCGCTCTGTTCCGCTTGATATCTCCAGCATCCTGGCAGCCGATTTGTATCCAGAGCTGATCCGGTGCATCCTCACATCCGCAACGCTAACGGTTGAGAATCAGTTCGAATACGCCATCTCAAGGTTTGGACTTGACAGGTTGGAAACAGATCGGGTTGTGACACGGGCTTTTGGATCCCCCTTCGATTATGCGATCAGGCGCTTCTGTTGGTGCCGTCGTTTTTACCGAGCCCCAAGATAGCCGGATATGCTCAGGATGTATCCAGCTTGTTAGAGCGGATTCTCTCGGTTCACACCCGCGGGACCATGGTCCTCTTCACATCGCATCAGATGCTCCGGCAGGTTTACCGCACATTGGCGCCGGCAATGGATACCGCAGGCGTCCGGCTTCTTGCACAGGGAGTGAACGGTTCACGCACTGCGCTACTTTCCCAGTTTCAGCAGGATGAGCGGTCTGTCCTGCTGGGGACCAGCAGTTTCTGGGAGGGCGTGGATGTGCCAGGAGCAGCGCTTGAGCTTTTGGTTATTACCAAGCTGCCCTTTTCCGTTCCCACAGATCCTGTTTTCGGGGCGCGGATGGAACAGACGGAGAGGGAAACGGGCAACGGATTTATCAACTTCGCTGTTCCCGAAGCGGTCATCATGTTGCGGCAGGGCATTGGCCGGTTGATCCGTTCGGCCGGTGACAAAGGGGCCGTGTTGGCGTTGGACAACCGTTTGGTGCAAACGGCATACGGTTCGCGATTTTTGGCATCACTGCCGATGGAGGCGGAAATCTGTTCAACGGAAGAAGCGATGTTGAACCATCTGAACCAATGGTTTGCATGAGAACGGATGTTTGTTGAACTTGCACAACTTTTTTACATCTTTCCCAGGTTCACCAATGAAGGACAGAAGCCTCTGGTTTGGAATTGATTTAGATATTTATCCCGTCCCGATTATGATGATGTAAGGATAAAGTCAGCATGATATTACGCGGTATTTTGTTACAAAAGATTTGGCAATCAGATCGATACTTGTGATATAGCTCATTCAATCGGAGTCAGACGTATGGCACAGAAAGTC
>CAZDVF010000424.1:0-2523 GCA_964508725.1 uncultured bacterium
AATGCGAATAAGGACAAGGTCGAAATAATTATAAGCATACGGAAAATCAGGATCATTTGCGATGTAAATTGGCTCGATGATTTCTGACATGGGCCGCAAGTGAAAATCTTGCACAACACCGATAACAGCCATTGACACCACGCCTTCTCCGTATGGATTATACGCCCAAATTGTTTTACCAATAGGGTTGTCCCAACCGTACCGTTGAACGGCTGTCTCATTGATGATAACGGATTCTTTTTCATCGGTTCCAAACTCTTTCGAAAAATTTCTCCCTGCAACCAGTTTCATCCCCATCGTCGGGATGAAATCGACATCCACGTTGATTTCATCCATGAGTTGGACCTGGCTTTCGGTAAATCCCTCGGGCAGCTTGTCATTCGTCGCCGAACCCCAGCCGGGTATGGTGGATGAAGCGGAAACGTTGAGCACACGGGGATGTGATTTCAATTCATCTTTGATCATCTGAATCGCTTTTTGTGTGGATCTCTCCCTCGCCCGAACGACCATCACCTGTTCTTTTTTAAATCCGGCATCCTTATGTTTCATATATTTCAACTGACTGATAATCAGAACGGTCCCGATGATCAGAATGATCGACAAAGTAAACTGGACCACGACAAGGATACGTCTGAGACGTGTATTGGATGTGCCCGATTTGAACTTGCCGCTGAGCACTTTAGCAGGTTTGAAAGAAGAGAGGAAAAAGGCCGGATAACTCCCTGCCATGATTCCCACGAGGATTGAGAATCCAATCAATCCCGGTATCAGCCACGGGATTTGGATCACATGAAGACGTAACTCGCGCTGCAATAATGCGTTGATATATGGCAGGACCAACTGCACAAGGATGATTGCGATCACAAGCGAGATGAAACTCAGAAGCAAGGCTTCACTCAGAAACTGAGTAACGAGTTTGCTTTGAAACGCGCCCATGACCTTTCGTATGCCGACTTCTCTGGCCCGGTTTGCAAAGCGGGCCGTCGTCAAATTCATAAAATTAACACAGGCAATGAGTAAAATGAAAACGGCTACAACTGAAAAAATGTAGACATACTGTATCGGACCAACATCCTGTCCAAGCGGGCGGAGATAGATATCCCGGAGCGGCTGTAGAAAAAGGACTTCCTTGGCTTCTTTGGCCTTGAGTCGTTCTCCGTCTTTCTTTTCCAGCAGATCGCTTATTTTCTTCTCAACTTCCCGAAAGTCATAACCCTCTTTCAAGAGTACATATGTGCGGAAATTAAACGATATCCAGTCATTGAGATGAGGATGATCCACGCCAAGCAATTCATAAACGGTCTTGAATGAACAGAGAGCGTCATAGTTCATCGTCGAATTCTGCGGCATGTTTTCGATGACTCCGGTTACGGTATACTGCTCGTCAGTATTAAATCGAATAATCTTTCCCATGGGATCTTCATCGCCGAAACAATTTCTGGCGGCATCCTCCGTCAGCACAATCGAAAAAGGTGCACGCAGCGCTGTGCTCGGCTCGCCTTTGATCATCGGCCAGGTAAATATTTCAAAGACCGAATCATCCGCATACGCAATACGTTGAACATAGGATTCCTTATCACGATAGGTCGCATTCGATCCGGATCTTCCATAAAACCGAACCGCATTCTCCACTTCCGGATATTCATCTCGGAGCGCTCCTGCGGCCAGCGCATTGCTGGAGGAATGGCGAATTTCGGTCCCTCCAATATTCACATCCGCACAGAGACGGTAAATTCGATTCCCCTTCAGATGATATCGATCAACATCGAGTTCGGAATGGATATAAAGCACCAGGAGAATGCAGCACGCCATACCAATGGCCAGCCCCGCAGTGTTGATCAAAGAATAGCCCTTGTGCTGTCTCATGTTTCGAAATGCGACTTTGATATAATTCTCAATCATGGCGCTCCTCCAGTAAATGATATGACTCAAACACAACGGGATCGACTTCAACACTTGTTTCCGATACCATTTCCTCGCTCTTTTCACACTACTTTCCGCGGCAAGCAGATCAAACTCTTCCTCCAGATCGCCTAAAATGAATAATTTGCTATACGTTGTCAGAAACCGTTCAACTATCCATCTTGAAATCCTGGGATACTTTTGACCAGAATGAGTCATCGATTTCCTCTTTAGAATCAATTACGTAATAACGCGACAAACCTCCACTCAATCTGCCCTCGACTTCCCCAAAGCAATTTTGGGCAGCCCCTGCCACAGCGCATCACGCACATTCCTATGCTCAACGAGCGCCTCTTTTCCTTCTTGTGTGACAGAGAAAATGCGTTTCGCTCTTCCCCCTCTTTCAGGAATCGGCTCTGAAAGTGTGGACCATACATAGCCATTCTTTTCAAGCCGGTACAGCGGATCATAGATCGCACCGATGGACCAATCCTTTCCCGTTGCTTTGGACACATGACGGCGAATTGTCATACCGTATGCATTCTCACCAAGGGCAAGTATGGCAAGCAAAACCAGTTCTTCCTGATTCGACAAGACTTTCAACCTAACCTCCAACTGATT
>CAZDVF010000425.1:0-2514 GCA_964508725.1 uncultured bacterium
ACGAGCTGCTTGAGACACACCAGGGCGAAGAGAATATCCCAACCACGAGCAAGCTTGACAAGGGCATTCTCACGGGCAGCACGTACGCCGCCAACTTCGGGCTGGCGTTCAAACTGGGGCGTTTCACCATCGATACGCTGGTTGACTGGAACGGTGCGGCTAATTTCTTGCATAATGGTCCGTACATGTTGAGCGGACACGAGTACAACTACGGCTTGTTCTCCCAGTTGTCTATTATTTACAATTTTGGGGAGAAGAAGTAGCAGTAGCAGGCATAGAGTCAACCACAGAGGACACAGAGGTGACAGATCGATTTCTGTGTGCTCTGTGGTTTCAAAAACAGACATCTGAGTTCGTTAGAAATGGATTCGGATGGACATGTCCGCAAATACGTTATTATGAGGTCATTCAGTGATCGCACGATACACACTCCCTGAAATGGGAGCCATCTGGACAGAAGAGAACAAATACCGCAAATGGCTGGATGTGGAACTGGCGGTCTGCGAAGTCCAGGCTGAGCGGGGCGTCATCCCCGCCGAAGCGTGGAAGACCATCCGCGAAAAGGCTGATTTTAACAGCCATCGTATCGATGAGATCGAAGCGGTGACGCATCATGATGTGATCGCCTTCCTCACCAGCGTGGCCGAGTTTGTCGGTCCGGATTCCCGTTACATTCACCTGGGCATGACATCCTCTGACATGCTGGACACGGCGACTTCCCTTCAGATCAAGGAGGCCGGGGCTCTGTTGCTGAAGAAGCTACAAGACCTGAAGGATGTTTTGGGACGCCGGGCTCTGGAGTTTAAAGACACGGTGTGCATCGGGCGGTCTCACGGCATCCACGCTGAGCCCACCACGTTCGGACTGAAACTGGCGTTGTGGTATGATGAGTGCGACCGCAACATCCATCGTCTCAAAGAGGCTCTGGAAGGCGTCCGCGTGGGCAAGATTTCGGGCGCGGTCGGCACGTTCGCACATCTCGATCCGGATGTGGAAGAGCAGGTCTGCCAGCGTCTGGGGCTCAAGCCGGCGCCGGTTTCAACCCAGGTGGTGCAGCGCGACCGGCACGCCCATTTTTTGTCCGTACTTGCCGTGATTGCAGCCAGCCTTGAAAAGACCGCGGTGGAGATCCGGCATTTGCAGCGGACTGAAGTCCTGGAAGCCGAAGAGTATTTTTCGAAAGGCCAGAAGGGTTCATCGGCCATGCCGCACAAGCGGAATCCCATCACCTGCGAACGGATCGCGGGCCTGGCGCGTCTCTTGCGCTCCAACGCAATGGCGGGCCTTGAGAACGTGGCGCTCTGGCACGAGCGGGACATTTCCCACTCCTCGGTCGAGCGGGTCATCCTGCCAGACAGCGCCATTTTGCTCGATTACATGCTTCACAAGACCATTCGTCTGAGCGATCGATTGCTGGTCTATCCCCGGAAGATGGAGGAGAATCTGAATATCACCAACGGCCTTATTTTCTCGCAGGCTGTGCTGCTGGCGCTGATCGGACAGGGTGTGACGCGGGAGGATGCCTACAAGCTCGTTCAAAACGCGGCCATGACCTGCTGGAAAACGAAACAGGATTTCCGGGAAGCTGTCCGGTCTGACGTCGAGATTGCACGGCGATTGCCCTCTGATGCGATTGAAGCCTGCTTCAATCTGGATTATCAGTTGCGGAATGTGGACCATATCTTTCGAAGAGTGGGATTGATCACATAAAATGACTAATCAGAGTAGCCATTGTATCCGATGTCGAATGTGATGACTGGTGCCCGAGAAAGCATGATGAAAGGCGCATCGTGCGTCTGGGAGGTTTTGAATTGGAGTTGAAAAAAGGGAAATTGATAGAAGACCGAACAAGTACAAAAGTGTATGCGACCAACGAACCCGACACCCTCATCGTCCATTTTACTGATACGATGACGAGGACAAAAGATAACAAGAATAAGTCGGTCAGCCATCTCGGATCGATATCGTGCGCAGTTTCGGCCAACTTGTTGCAGTATATTGAAGGGTATCACGTGCCGACCTGTTATGTTGCGAGTATCAAGACAAATGATATGGCAGTCAAAACGTGTGCAGGTATACCGATTAAAATTGTAATTTGGAATGTGTCATCGAAAGCGCTTTCAAAACGTTTTGGTGTTCAGCCTGATCAACTCCTTGATTATCCGATTGTTGAATACTACCTTGATAATGATGAACGCAAACAACCGATGCTGAATGCGGATCACATCTGCGCATTCGGTTACGCCACACCGGACGAGATGCAAACCATTGACAGAACGACCCGTAAAATCAATGCGGTGTTGAAATCGTACTTTGACCGCAGGACATTGATGCTGGCAGATTTTGAGCTCTCTTTCGGGCGACATGATGATCAACTGGTTATGAATCACATCCTGTCACTCGACACCCTGACCCTGATCGATCTGGAAAAGAGTGAAGCCTCATTGCTGCGGATCCTCAAGCCACACTTAATTGACGATCTCGATTTGCTGGAAAGTCGCATTTGTCCCAGAG
>CAZDVF010000426.1:0-2491 GCA_964508725.1 uncultured bacterium
TAATTCCAGTTCATGACCGCTTCTGAAAAAAACTGAAGCTGAATCGATGCATCAGGATCAAACTGCTTCGCCACACTTTCAATATAGGCTCTCGTTTTATCAATGGCATCCGGTCGTACCCGAATAAACATCCAGCCCTTTCTCCATTCTGGATCAGCTCCAAACACAAACGGCTGAATTGAAAACTGAAGAGATCTGAAGTGAAAATCTTTCACCACACCGATAATCTGTCCTTCCTTACGAAAGACGGACAATCTTTGCCCAACCGGTGATATCATGCCCATCAATTTTACAGCGCTCTCATTGACGATATATCCCTCTTCGAGATCTGTAGCAATTTCGCGTGAGAAAGATCGCCCGTCAACAATCTGCATCTTAAATGTTTCGATGTAATCGTAATCCACATAATCAAAATTCATAGCGACATCATTAGCATGACTCTTGCCGTCCCAATCCAATGCTCTTACGCTGGACCCTATATTTGCCGGATTCTGCAGACTGCGCGTCACATGGAGAATGTTGGGATTTTTCGTCAGTTCATTTCTGAACGCCTGGTATTGAGTTTGAAGTCCCTGGCTCATGGAAAATTGAAGAATGTTTTCTTTCTGAAATCCCAAATCCTTATTTCGAATAAACTGTATTTGACGAAAGATAATCAAGGTGCTGATAATAAGAAAAATAGAAAGTGTAAACTGAAAGATCACAAGTATTTTTCTTAACAAGGCACTCCTTCTTATGCCACTGACCACGCCTCGAATCACCTTCACGGGCTGAAATGAGGAAAGAAACAGGGCCGGGTAACTCCCGGATAATAAACCCGTTAACACGGTAATACCGAAAAATCCAACAATAATCACGGGATCGAGTAGCATCTGCAATGAGAGCTGCTTGCCAATAAGTTTATTAAAAACCGGCAGAAAAAGACTTACCATCAGGATAGCAAAAATCAACGTAATCAGAGAGATGAGGATTGACTCTCCAAAAAACTGTTTGACGAGATCGCCCTTTTTTGCACCGACGACCTTTCTCAGTCCCACTTCACAGGCCCGGTTTGCGGCCCTGGCAGTGTTTAAATTCATATAATTGATGCAAGCAATGAGAAGGACAAATCCAGCGATAATGGAAAATATCGTAATCGTGTTAATGAGCCCGCCGCCATCCACACCATGAAGATGCATTTCAGACATCGGCTGCAAATGCATCGACGCCTTCATGGATTCAGGCAGAGGAACATGCCCCAGGATAATCTCGGTAATTTTCTGACTAACGTCTTTCACTGATGCATTTTCATGAAGCTGGACAAAGGTGGATAAAGGATTTCCACCCCACGATTCGGGCTCAGATCCGTTGGGCCCAAATAACAGCACAAAAGGAACGACACAATCAAACTGCATGGAGGAGGTTTGCGGCACATCTTGTATCACACCTGCGACCTGTACATCCATTTGATTTCTGAAATTCAGGATTTTTCCGATTGGATCTTCGGCTCCGAAATATTTGTGGCTCATCTCTTCCGTGATGATAATGGACAATTTATTTTCAAGCGCTGTCTCGGACTTTCCTTTCACGAAGGGAAACGAAAATAATTGAAAGAATCCAGGGTCAGCAAACATAACCTGATTATTGAAAAATCGTTTATCCTCATGTTTAATGAGAATATTGCTCTCGCCATGAGTCCGAAGGGCGCTTACAACATCCGGGCACTCCTCCCGCAAAACTTTGGCCAAAGGATAAAACGATGCTGTAGATGTTTCTTCCTGTCCATCGGAATAGATTAGCCTGGACCAGGTGCGGTAGATATCATCTCGATTTTCGTGAAAACGATCAAAGCTGCATTCATACTGAATCCAAAAGAAAATGAGAAGGCAGCACGCCATGCCAAGGGCTAGGCCAAAGACATTGATCATAAAAAAGGTTTTGTACTTCCGGGCATGTCTCACAGTGACCTTCAGGCCATGCATGATCATGATGATCCTCCAGATAAGTTGATTTTGGATTGATCCAGGGAATGCCGAAAGAAGATGAATCCAGCAGGCTATATGCGCCCGCAACGTACTGTGATTTTGGATTGTCTCGTAAAAGAGCGTCTCAAGATCTGAAGCTGCAGCGTCCCGAACTTCGCGAATGACCATCCATCGGAAGAGGCGGAGTGCTACATACGGTGGTTTCTTACCCTGTGTCGGATTGCTGGACATTAGAACTCAAGCTCAGGTATATCCTTCCAGATCGCTGATTGGATCTTTCGGACCTCTCTGAGTGCCTGTTGGCCTTCAGGAGTCAATTGATAGAATACTTTTGCCCGCCCCCCTTTCTCAGGCGTGGGGTCTCCCTTCATTGTTTGGACAAGCCCCTTTTTGTAAAGCCGTCCCAGAGGACCGTAAATGGCGCCTAAAAGCCATCTCTTGCCCGTCACTTTCATGACCTCCTCTCGGATGGCTATACCGTAAGCCTCGTCTTGCAGTCGCCAAATGGTCAATAGGATAATTTCCTC
>CAZDVF010000427.1:0-2477 GCA_964508725.1 uncultured bacterium
CCTGTACGAAATCGCTGACACTGAGAACGCTGAAGCTGTGTCGATTCTCGATCGGCTCCTGAAAAGTGAAAAAGATCCAACAATTCGAAAATCAATTGTCTATGCTCTGGAAGATGCAGACAATGATACGGTT
The DNA here is from genome assembly GCA_964508725.1 of uncultured bacterium. Classification (GTDB taxonomy): domain Bacteria; phylum Zhuqueibacterota; class QNDG01; order QNDG01; family DSAB01; genus CAZDVF01. The sequence goes on from CAZDVF010000427.1 coordinate 134, forward strand.
ATTCCGATCCTTGTCCGCCTGATTCAGGAGGATACCAGTATGGATGTCCGCAAGGCCGCTGTGCGCACTCTGGGGGAGATCGGCACGCCTCAGGCGCGCGAGGCGCTGATGAACATCCTCAACACAAATGAAAAGGAGTGAGCCATGCGGAAGACAATCCCATTTCTTATTCTGATCGGTTTTGCAGGATGTCTCGTTCAGTCCGCTTTATCGCAGACAGTGACTGTCCATCCCAATCCTTCGCAGACCCTGACGCAGCGCTGGGATTGGGCGCAGAAAACATCCCGATCCAATCCGTACCAAAAGGGTTTCTGGATCGGGTACAGCATCGAGAAACTGATGAGCAAGAATTCGTGGACAGGGTCTTTCAATTCCAGGTGGAAAGACAAGCCCTCTTTGTCCCAACTCATTTATGGGAAGAAAGCAGCAGATGAGGATGAAAAGCTCACCGATGGTGAAATCGTCCGCCGTGCCGCAAGAGAGGCGCTGGATGATCTGGAAGGTCGGGACACTGAGGAGGAACAGGTCGTCAAAGAACTCGCTATCTTGTTCCATTTTACCCGCGGCAAACAGTTCGACGATGTCAAACTGAGCAATCTCTCGCTTCACGTCGACCTGGATGAGATTCCTCTCATCTGGCTGGGCAAGGCTGATCCTGTCGAGAGTGTAGGGCATCTGACTTCTCTCTATTCCCAGGCAAAGTCCGGCGAAAGTAAAGAGGATGTCGTCACAGCTGTGGGGATTCATCCCAAATCAGGGCAAGTGATGAATTTTCTGGCCGGCAAACTGAATAGTAAAGAAAGTGATGAGATTCGGGAAAATGCGGCGTTCTGGCTGGGCCAGCAGGATGATCCGGAAGCGTTGAAGATTCTTGTGAAAACAGCGAACGGAGATCGTTCCGGCGACGTCCGGGAGAAAGCGGTTTTTGCCATCAGCCAGCTTGACCTGGATGAAACCGCGTCCGCATTGATCACACTGGCGCGTCAGGCGAAAGATACAAACGTGCGCGAACAGGCGGTGTTCTGGCTGGGACAGACCGAAGGAGAGGAGGCCCTGGATGCGCTGCTGAACATGGCAGAGACTGATCCGTCTGAAGACGTGCGCGAGAAAGCGGTCTTTGCCATCAGCCAAATGAAGGGCAAAGCGGCTACAAAGGCGCTGATTCGTCTGGCGAAACAGGGTCAGAAGTCGCATGTGCGTGAACAGGCTGTATTCTGGCTTGGGCAGCGAAACGCACCCGAAGGATTGAAGCTGCTTCTTCAGATCGCCAATCAAGATCCGTCTGCTGAGGTGCGCGAGAAGGCCGTGTTTGCCGTCAGTCAAATGGAATCGGAACAAGCAACCGACGCCCTCATCGACATGGCCTATCACGCCAAAAATAAAGAGACGCGGAAGAAAGCGGTATTCTGGCTGGGACAGAAGGCCACAAAATTATCCGCCAGTGTGCTGGAAGATGTGGCTTACAAGGACGATGATGTGGAGATCCAGAAACAGGCGGTGTTCGCGTTGTCACAACTGCCCGGGGATGAAGGCATTCCCAGGCTCATTGAGATCGGGAAAACGCACTCCAGCCTCAAGGTGCGCAAGCAGGCCATTTTCTGGCTGGGACAGACCGACGATTCCCGCGCTGTGGATGCGCTGGTTGAGATGGTGCGGAAGAAGTAAACGCGTCGGCCTTTCCTTCTGATATGATGAGGCGGATTCCCGATTCGGGAATCCGCCTTTTTTGTTTTGTATACACTGAACGTGATGCAGGGGCCCGGAAAGCCGTGCCCCTACGGGTGGATACAACACCGATGATGTGAGAATTGATGCGGAAAAGGGAGAAGGGGCGAGACAAGTCTCGCCACCGCCAATTCTGAACACAAAGCAAAAGGCCCCTGCTGTTATGCAGGAGCCTTTTACCTTGAAAGAAGTTACGCGTGGAAAAGGAGAGAGAGGCGTAACTTAATCGATGTTCGGATTGGCGTTGCGCTCGTCGTCGGGCAGGGTGAAGAACTGCCATGTGCCGGCGCCCAGATGCCAGGTACCGAATTCGGCGTCGAGACGTCGCTGGTCAACCAGGCGCATGCCCGTGAAGCACAGTTCCTTGTCGCGTTCCACAATCAGGGCCGCCATGTCAACCGCGGCCAGGGGATCGATTCCCCAGAAGGCGCGAACGGCATTGACCAGAGTTAAGGCGTCGCCCGCACCTGCGCCGCGCAGCGCACACTCGGCCAGCATGAGGTTGTTTTCCTGCCAGCTCAAGAATGTGATGGGCGATGTGATTTCTGGATATTTGCCCTGCATGTAGTAGGTGGCGCCTGTGCCGCTGCCGATGATGGTGTCGAGCGGAATGCGGTTG
>CAZDVF010000428.1:0-2442 GCA_964508725.1 uncultured bacterium
GGGTATCCAAAAATGCCTGTGCTGATGGCTGGAAAAGCAATGGACTTGAGTCTGTGTTTGTCGGCAAGACGCAAGCTGTTCAGTGTGGCAGACTCCAGCTTCGCGTCTGTATCATCATCTTCCTTTCGTGGACCCACGGCATGAATCACGTACTTGCAGGGTAAAAGCCCGGCGCTGGTGATGGCGACCTCTCCGACTTTAACCTCGCCTCGTGCCAATGTCCATACATCGCTCTCTTCCTGGATGGTTTGCCCCCCTTTTGCGACAATGGCGGCAGCGACACCGCCGCCATGTGCGAGCTGTGAATTGGCCGCATTCACAATGGCGTCGGTGGCCATCTCCGTGATGTCCCCCTTCACCAGTTCCACAGTTGTCTGACCCAAACGTTTTTTCATCCTTGTCCCTCAACTGACGAGATTCCGGATACATCCGTTTGCTCAGAATCGGAAGTGTCCCTTTTTCTTTTCTGAGACCATTGGACAATCAGGCGTTCCGCCATCAAGACCACAGCAGCGCACAACACGCCAAGAATCGCACCGCCGACAAGATCGGAAGGATAATGAACACCCACATAAATACGCGAATAGGCCACAGCAGCTGCTATGGAGATGATAATAATGCGACCCCGTGGATACTTGACGGAAAAAAGCGTGGCTGCTGCTGCCATGTTTGTCGCATGCGAAGAGGGAAAGGAAAATGATCGCGATTGATCAATCAGAAGCCGGACGCCATCGACCACAAAACAGGGACGTGTTCGGCCCACCAATGGCTTGATCACCGAGCTGGAAAGCTGATCGCTCAGCGTAATAATAATGATGATGAGCAGGCCGGTGATGCGCCCTTTCTTTCCGCAAAAAATCATCAGGGTCAGCCAGATGAGCAAGATGGGAATGTATTGGTTATGTTCCTCGGTGATGATGGGCATCAGCCAGTCAAGAACCGGATTTGCCACAGTGCGGTTGAGGAATAAAAACAATGTGCGATCAACAGCATAGAGAAAATCCATCTTTACATCCTGACATATTTTTAACGTCTTTGGGACATAATATACAAGATCATCACGTGTTTCGCAACACAAAAGCCCCCGGATCACATCGGAGGCTTTTGAAATATCAGCAAAACAAAACGTAATTTATGTACTCATCGAATCCAGGAATTCTTTATTATTTTTGGATCCCCGCATGCGATCTCGAAGGAATTCCATCGCCTCGGTCATGCTCAATTCGTTCAGGAGTTTACGCAGGACCCATACGCGATTCAATTCCTTTCGATCCTGCAACAACTCTTCCTTTCTTGTCGCTGATTTGTTGATGTCGATAGCCGGGAAAATCCGCCTTTCTGACAGCTGCCGATTCAGCTGGATCTCCATATTTCCCGTGCCTTTAAATTCTTCAAAGATAACTTCATCCATTCGGCTGCCCGTATCGATAAGTGCCGTTGCAATGATGGTCAAACTTCCGCCTTCTTCTACATTGCGGGCCGCACCGAAAAACCGTTTGGGCCGGTGCAAGGCATTCGAATCGACACCACCGGAGAGGATCTTGCCGGAATGGGGAACCACCACATTGTGGGCCCGGGCCAAACGGGTGATCGAATCGAGCAAGATCACCACATCGTGGCCGTACTCCACCAGGCGCTTTGATTTCTCCAAAACCATATCCGCCACCTGAACATGCCGTTCCGGAGGTTCATCGAAAGTTGAACTGATCACCTCGGCCTTGACAGACCGCTCCATATCTGTCACTTCTTCAGGCCGTTCGTCAATAAGGAGCACAATCATGTCCACTTCAGGATGATTTTGTGTGATGGCGTTGGCGATCTTTTGGAGAATGGTCGTTTTACCGGTATAAGGCTGAGCTACAATCATACCGCGCTGGCCCTTGCCGATCGGTGTCAGCATATCCATAATGCGGGTAGTCTGGTCTTTTGCATCGTGTTCAAGGACAAGCCGGTCTTCAGGATATAATGGTGTCAAGTTATCAAATAGGATTTTGGTTTTGGCCTCTTCAGGATTCTCATAATTAACCGCTTCAACCTTGATGAGGGCAAAAAACCGTTCACTCTCCTTGGGAGGGCGAATCTGACCCGAAACCATGTCACCAGTCCGCAAGCTGAAACGTTTGATCTGAGAAGGCGAGACGTAGATGTCATCAGGCCCGGGCAGATAGTTAGTGTCAGGAGACCGTAAAAAACCATAACCATCAGGAAGAATCTCAAGAACTCCTTCAGAGAAAATGTTCCCGTCTTTTTGGGTCTGCGCTTCGAGAATCCGAAAAATCAATTCCTGCTTCCGTAAACCAGAATAGCCGGGAATATTCATTTCCTGCGCCAGTGCGGTCAGCTCGCTGATTTTCTTTTTTTTCAGTTCGGCAATATCCATGAAATCTGTTCTCCTTTACAACATCAAACATGTCTGTAAAGGAAGCTCCTCGATAAGTATTA
>CAZDVF010000429.1:0-2432 GCA_964508725.1 uncultured bacterium
AAAAAGTGTTATCTTTTTACTCTTCGCTGTTATTCGCCAGAGCGGAAGAAAGTTACGACTCTTTCCGTTTCCGTTCAACTGTTTTTTTTATGCTTTTCACGCGATCGACCTGGCCAAGCTCCTTTTCAGGCTTGGGGATGTCACCGGTACCTTCTTTTACTTCACGTTTGAAACTCCGTTCTAATTCCACATCTCCCAGCTCAGGTTCAACCCGCTTGGGTAGAATAATGACACCCGGTTTCTCAACGCGACCCTGAATAAAAATCTCTTCAAGAATCAGTTCTCCGGCCAGGGTATCAGGAATCACTGGAGCTGCATTCAAACGTGCCTGATTGGTTGTGTCTCGCCGGGCTGTCTGCGCCAAACCGGGTATCGCTGCCAGAGCGAAACCAGCGATCGCCAGACCAGGCAATCCTTTTTTCAGCAGCATCTTCAATCCGTCACTCCAGTCTCGGCAGGATGTCGTATGTAATATATCGAACCAACAACGCGCCTCCCAAAGAAAAACTTTCACCTCTGGGATTCATGATTGCGATAACGTTCACACCGTCACGAACGAAGGGTGTGATATTGTACGGCGTCATATCGAGAGCATTTGACATCTCTCGTCCATTGATCATGACACGCGACCCCGGAGTCGCTTGCAAAACCATCCGGACAAGGATGGGATACCCCGGAATATCAACTGTTTTACGGATGTAAAAAACGCCGGACGACTGTTCGCCTGGAACGCCATAGATTGTCAAGTTCTGGTTCCCAGACTGACTTTGAGCGTTATCGACACGTTGCATTGCGGGACGCCACTCGGATGCATCAAAATCAGGGCGTTCCCATCCTTGTGACGCAGATGTTGAATACGTCCACGTGGTGTCGGTTCGTATGACCATCTCCTGGATGGGGAGCTCTGGTGATCCTTCGCCTGAATCCGGATTCATGCGAAGCCGTCGCGCCGTAATCCAGCGGGAGATCGGCGGATCGCCCATCTCCTGCATTTGAACACTTGTCAAATTGAATACGGTTTCCATCTCATCCTGAAGGTAATACACATGATCTTCAAACGCAGCCAGCATATCCTCAAAACGAAGCGCCTGATCCTGCTCAAAAAGAGCCTCAGCCTGGCGCTGGTTGTCGAGGCCCTGAGCGATCCGTGCATCCAGCGAGTCGGCTAATTTGAGAACATAACGAATCAGGTTCTTTTGTGAGGCCTCAATCTCTTCACCAGCCACTCCGCTTTCGTTCGCGATTCGCATCCCCGCTACAGATAGCTGGATCCCCTCCAGGGCGTAATCTTTCGACAATTCAATAAAATTAACCATCTCGTGAAGTACATCTTCAGAAACAGCCTGACCGCTTTCAACGACTTGTCTCTTATACGCCGCAACACGGTCATCGTATCCGTCAAGCGCATCGAGAGCAAGTTGTTCAAACTCACGGCCCAACAGACTGGAGGAAGAGAGGATTTTCAGTCTGGATGCGTTAATCCACCGGTTGTCAAGCCCCAGGCTGTCCGCGACAAAAATGTTGCGGCGATGGGAGGCTGTGACCACATCCAAAAGCGGTTTCACGGCGCGCAGCAAGACCTGGCTCTGATACTCCAGACGGGCGATCGGTGTCAAATCAGACGGTATCGGCGCGCTCATGAGACGTTCCACTGTCTGACTATTCACATCGGCTAACTGATAAAGCACTTCAGAGACTTTCTCACGGCTTCTGCTCAGCCATGACTGCGTCACCTGCATCAGACTGTCGGAGATGTCAGACGCGGTGGAGTTCGTGTCCTGTAATGCAAGAGCTTCCGTTTCCTGGAGGACCCGTTCGAGAATGGGGATAGCTCGCATGTACGCACCCAGCGCCTGACCATAAATCTGGGTCGTCCGCTGGTTGATTTCACGATCTTTGACCGCCCGTGTCGTCGCATCCATGGGCGGAACCTCCTGGCCAGCCCAAGCCAGCGCGTACAATTCATACGTTTCACCCATACTGTAGAGCGCCTCGGGTAAATGCGGCGTATTGTAGGACACCAAAGCCGTGTACTGGTTCATGAGCTGCCGAAGGAGGGCTTCCTTCTGCTGTACAGAGCGGCGCAGTACTTCTTCCGGAAGCTTGAGTGCGATGCCTTCAAACCGGGTGCGTAGGATTTTATTGGCTTCAGCCAGCGCTTCAGCAGCGAAATAGGCGTTATCCTCACCGCCTTTTGCTTTCAATTCCTGGCTTCTTTGATGGGCTCTGAGGAAGGTTTCTTCCGCTGTGGACGGCTGCCCGACGTCAAGATAATGGATGCCCAGGCGATACAGGGCCTCAACACTGTAAGGTGAGTCAGGAAAACGATCGGCAAATCCGGAATAGATCCGTGCTGCGCCGGCAGGATCGTTGATCTCCAGATAATATGCCCCTGCAGCAAGATAGACAGTCGGAGCGTCAGATGCATCGGG
>CAZDVF010000430.1:0-2427 GCA_964508725.1 uncultured bacterium
TTCCGAGAAGATCCTGCGTTTACAATGGTAGCAGCGATCGGGTGGATTTCCGATGAACTGCGGATCCGTCATTTCGGCTGTCCGAATGACGAGATGTTTAATACCCAGATTGAGTGCGAAAGTCTTGGCAGTGTCCAGTTCATCCGGAGTCTGAATCTCGGACGTGGCGGTTACGGCCAACACGTCGTCGTTCAGCACGTCGTGGGCTACCCTCAGGAGGAATGTGCTGTCAACGCCGCCGGAGAATGCCACCAACACATGCTTCATGTCGCGCAGAGAGGCTTTCAGTCCGTCCATTTTGGTTGCAATGGCATCCATCGTGCTGTGGTCCCAAGATGTGAATAGACGATAAGGAAGAGTACACATTTTTCGTGCGAAAATCAATACAAATTTACACGGATCCAAAGTGTTTGATATCGTGTGCGGGTTTTGTATATTTATTCATTCCATCACTGTTCCGCTTGTTTCAACACAGTATCTGACCGGTCTTTAATCTTGAGACGGAGAGTATATATCCTTTGCACATCAAATCCAGAACGAAAGAAGGACAGATGAAGAGAAGAGAATTTATCGAAAAGGCTGGATGCAGTATTGCAGGCATTGCAGCAGGCACCGGTCTCAGCGCTGCTACTCTGGCCGGGCAGTCTGGCCGCAAGAAGTACACTTATCAAATCGAAGTTGTCGAAGCGGCCGAGGATACACGCTGCCACGAAAAGGGGGATATCTTTAAATATCCTGAAGAGCTGGGCAAGATCTGTCCATCCATGCGAGACAGCATGGCGCCTTTTATTCGTGTTCTCGAATTCGGCGGTGTTTTGCCCTGGACGTACAAGGGAACGCCCTACGAAAAGGAGATGGACCCTGATGGCGTCACAACTGAATTTGTCCGCTGTCCTGATCCGACACGCAAAGGTATTGTTGTAAAGATTATTCGCACGCGAGTGACTTAATCAGCACACTGTCGAGAGAATCATGCCGTTTTATCCCGGTTCGAAAAATGTAATTCACGCTTGGCAGTTTTCTGAAAAGTTTGTATCTTAAAAGTTCGATCCTGAACATAAAATATGCCTGTCATCCCAAGAATCCAAAGACGATAAACTGAGGAGGAGCAGTTTCCCTATGCAGGACTATCAAAGTATCGACATTATTGGTGGAGGCATTATCGGCGTAACGCTTGCCACCGAATTGCTTCGGGAAATCCGGCAGAACAAGTTGTCCACGGAAGTCCATCTCTATGAAAAGCTGGGTCAGTTGGGTATCGGGAACACCGAGAAAAGTATCGAGGGTGTTCGACCGTATTGGTTTACGTCCGAGGAAATTCGTTTCTACATGGCCAGTATTTACGTGATGAGAGATTTGGCGGCCCACTTCGGTGAGGACGGATATTTTGGTGCGAATGATCCGAACAGGGTGTCCCTGACGTCATCGTACAAGCCAAAGGGCTATCACTATTTCTTGCGCGAAGATGAGTTTCAGAATGCTCAGGAGAAAAAAGCGCTTTTCGATCAGGAAGGCGTGCGCATCGAATTTCGCACCAAGGACGAGGCCAAAGAGATCCAGTGGATTGAAAACAATTTTGACCTCGATTCATGCGATAACAATCGGAAGCAGGCTATTGTGGGCTATGTCAATGTGCCTGTCGCCGGATTTGTTTCGGTGGGTGATATTGTGGCATCGTACCGGGCTGTGTACGAGAAGCTGGGAGGTCATCTCCATCTTAACACTGAGGTGACCGGTTTTGAAACCAGCGGGAATCGGTTGACTGCGATTCAATATCGGACAGACCCAAAGGAAGATGTCGAAGTCAAACCGACCGACTGTGTGATCAATGCAGCGGGTGTCTGGTCCGAAGCCTTAACCGAGATGGCGCTGGGCGAAACGCTTGGTATCACACCACACAGGCGGATCGTCCATGTTGTCAAACCGCCAAAGGGATATATGACGGATCATGGCCTGGTTATCCTCAAGAAGCGGATGGTCCGGCCGGATGAAGACAAAATCTGGCTCTATTTCTCTCCGGAAGAAGAGGAAGTGGGCATCCAGGAGACACAACCGGATAACAGCGTGTTTGACGATTATTTCTTTGAATTTCTCTATCCCGTTCTCTGCGATGAGAATCGTCCTTTCATCCGCAGGGCGGGCGAGATCGGTCTGTACAGCGGGTCTGATTCGCGGGGCTGGATGGGTCATTATGCTGACACACCTGACGAGCGTCCCCTGATCGGTGCACCTCGTCCGGACAAGCTGATCAATTTTGCCGTCAGCACCGGGTATTCAGGCCATGGCGTCATGGGATCCATTGCATCGGCACTCGGTTTGACACATCAGCTTCTGGAGCTTTCCGGAAGTCCAAAAGTTATCATTCCCGAGATCTATTCAGCCCGGCGTGATCCCACGATCCACAAACCCGATGCATCGCAGCTCTGA
>CAZDVF010000431.1:0-2426 GCA_964508725.1 uncultured bacterium
GTCGGTGAACAGTGTCCGGGAAGTCAGGTCTTCTTCATCGATAAAGAGTTTTGAGAGGGCCGGATCGACCAACGTTTCGGCGCCCAGCACCGAGGCGGCGACCACGACCTCGTCAGCGGGTATGACATCGTCAGGATCAGGACTTAGAATGATAATCTCAAGACCTGCTTGTTGTGTGTTGCGGGCCGGTGCAACACGAAACGTAAACGGCTGGTGATGGGGATTCGCAGAAGGGAGCGTTCCTGTAATGCCCAGAGCTCCTTCGTATGCGATGAAATAGGACATGCCGCCGGATCCCACACTGGCTGTGGAGATCCGGGCGGAGTAGACCGATCCTTCACGTTCCATGCGAACAGGCCGGTAATTTTCGTCGCCGAGCTGCCGGATGTAGAGCGTCATGTCGTAAAGCGCCGGCACGCTCTCAGCGGCTACCACCTCGATACGGACGCGTTCGCCTTGTACAATACCGATGGGCACATCGTGTTCAAATACAGGCCGGTTCGGCCCGGCCCAGGCCGACAGAGCCAGGATGGAAAAAATACTCAGGATGCCTCGACGCATGGCTGGGCCCACCTATTTTTTCTTTGCGTTAAAACGGAGCGTTTTACGTTCACCGCCCGCTTTTTCAAAATCGAACTCGAACGTATCTTCGGACATATCCCCACCAATGGCAGGTTTTTCACCCGATTGCGTTTGCCGTACGATGGGCACAGCGTCCATGGCCGTGACGATGGCTGTCTGCCCTGGTCCCAGCATGACAGTTCCGGCGTCGTTCGACACCTCCACCTGGCCTTCCTCTCCGAAATAGCGGGAGCCGGTCACGTCTTGATGTTCGGTGATGAACTGTGTTCCCTTGACGCTGGCGACTGACGTGGGAGTGGCCACTTGAAATCGGCCTTGCTGTCCTGTCACACGGGTGAAAATGGTTCCCGCCTCCACGGAGATGCGCTTCGTGATGCTGCGACGCTCCTTTTCCCCTTCGATGATACAGGTGGATTGGGCGCCGATGCGAACCAGACTGGCGTCATCGATGAATCGGAACGCCACGAAGCTCTTGTCGCCTGTCACGACTTTATCGCCGATATCGAGCCGGGTTCCGCGCTTGGCATCGTCCTGACTCGTCTGGCCAGATTTTGTCACAGAGACTTCCCCGGTTACTTTCAGCACCACGGCCACTGTTTCTGCTGCGCTGACAATGCAGCACAGGGCGATGGTCATTCCTATCGCTGTGATACAGATCTTTTTTGTCGTCATTATCCCGTCCCCGATTTTTTATTCGAGTGAGAGTTCGCGGATCTCAAATTCACCTTGCCCAAGATCCGTCATCATCTGAAAGAACTCCTGTAGTGTGAGGACCTCACCATTGAAGCGGATGGATTTCAGGTCATACCCTGCCAGTTGGTCGGCGATCTGCCGAGCCTGTTCCCCCAAAAGAGGTTCAAGAATCCTGGCGATATCCATCTGCTGACCGAGGCCTGCTTCGGTATCGACAGTAAAACGGTAGACAGGAGAAGAGAATGCTTCAAGTCCGTGAGTCGTCTGGACCAGCGCGTTGACACGCCAGAAATAGGTGGCGCCTGGCTCCAGCGGCTCGCCGCCGGTCATTTGATAGCTGAACTGTTTCAGGTTGGTTGTCCACTGCAAGGCTGGATGTCCGGCAAGAATGGTCTCGACATCGTCGTCTTCACCGATGCGTTTATAGACGCTGACCTCAAATTCCCGGGCGTCCGATTCAAACTGAAACAGGGGGAATTCTGTCCGGACGATTTCACGGTCCTGGGGTGATTTCAGAAAAATGAGTGACGGATTGGTGACAACGATGCGCAACTGCGCCGCCACAGTTTCGGCTCCCCATGCCGGATTTTCCAGGAACACTTTGAGTAAGTAGATCCCCCGTCTGAGCTGGCCCGTCCTGAGTACGTAGTCCTGGAAATGGCTGTCAGGCAGATGGAGGCTGCGTCTGCTGAAGTCGATGAAAATACCGGTTCCCGGTATCGTATGCGCGTTGAGGAGGTCCACATTGCTGGCCCGATATGCTGGACCGCCAACAGGCTGTGTGGCAGGCCTGGGCAGCGTGAAGGGGTCGGATTCGGCTGTCGAGATGATCGACTCTTCATCTTCAATCTGGAAGATCAGGCGTGTGTTGGGCCAATCTTGCTGCACGTTCCAGATTTCCACGTCGAAAAAGTGGTCGGCCACGCCCTGGGCCAGAATGTCCAAATCAGAAATGTAGACAATGTCAAGACCCCGCTGGAGCAAGGGGCTGTACATGAGCCTGATTTGGGGTGGATCTTGCGCCTGAACAAACGCGGTCCACATTGTCAGGGCAAGAACAAGACACAATGGTCGGATGTGTTGTTTCATTGTCCAAACTCCTTCAAATGAAAAAGAGATACACTGCTTTTGTAGCGAGATGGAGGAATTGG
>CAZDVF010000432.1:0-2422 GCA_964508725.1 uncultured bacterium
GAATCAGGTTGTCGCCCTTCTCCAGAAAAGCGATGGGGACGTTGTAGAGAATCTCTGTGGCGCCAAAGCCCAGGGTCACCAGGTTCGGATCAACGCCGTCGTGCTCGCCAATGGCGGCTTCAATCGGAGTCGATCGGATATACCGGTTGCTGGCGTCCAATCCCTTCCGAACAGCCGCAATTGCCTTGGGTGACGGTCCCAGAGGATTCTCGTTCCATTTCAGCTGGACCACACCTTCATCAACCCCCACTCCCCGAATCGTCCGGCCTGATGGATCGAGGCACGACACGCCCCCCAGAGCAGCCAGAGCCGCGCTGCCGAGGGACAGCCGGATAAAATCACGGCGGGTTGTATTCACAACCAGACCTCCATCAAATAACACATTCTCACATTATGTTGAGGATGAAGACATCCACCGATACCTAACAGGATGGAAATCCGCAACCACTTCACTTCAACGTCGCGATCAGCTCATCGATCCTGTCGAGACCGGTTCTGAGAAATTCCGGCGGCAGACCATGGCTGATACGCAGAAAATGGTCCATCCCAAAATGATCGCCCGGCACAATGAGCACACTCTTTTCGCGCATGAGCCGGTTGACCAGCTCTGTGGAATTAATGTCCAGATGATAACGGAGAAATGCGATGGCTGCGGCCTGAGGCTCCACCACACTGAACGTGCCGGGATGCGCATCCATCCATGATTGAAGAATGGGATACCCCCGGCGAATGTACGCCCGGGCGCGCGTCATCAACCGCGGTCGCACATCAGGACTGAGCGCATAGGCCGCCAGGTGATTGTCCAGTATGCCCCCGCTGATAGCGACATATTCATGGCGCGCCCACATAGCGTCAGCCACATCCGGTGGCGCCGCTGTCCATCCAATGCGGAGACCCTGAATGCCGTAGGCCTTGGACAGACTTCCGTTTGCCAGCACTTTGTCGTAACGTCCCCAAAACGTCGGCGTGACATCGTCGCGCGTTCGCTCGGCGCCGGCATACACCTCATCAGCCAGAAGCCACGCGCCGACCCGTTCAGCGGCCGCCACAATTCGGTCCATCTCTTTTTCGGTAAGGATGTATCCTGTGGGATTGTTGGGATTGCACACTGCCACCAGTTTCGTGCGGGACGTCACAGCCTCTTCGAGATCATTGCCTAGCGCCCAACCGGCTTTCTCGTTAAGGTGGAATGTGTTGATCTTCAGATCGCTGTTTTTGGCGATGCCCCAGATCTGCATGTAATTGGGCAGCAGAATCGCAATCTCGTCTCCCGGTTCCAGCAAGGTCTCAAGGCAGAGGAAATTGGCCTCGGCACATCCCACAGTCACCAGAATATTGTCCGGAGTGGAGCCTGGATAAAGAAGACTGATATTTTCCCTCAACGCAACCAGACCATTGGCCTGGGGATAGTTGATCGGAATGTTGAGGAATCGTTCCAATTCATCGGGATCGGGAACAAGCTCCCGCAGAGTCATGGGATGCACGCCGCTCTCGGACATGTTGAACTCGACGACATTCTCCCATTTGGACATCATCCGTTCCATATCAAATGGCTGAAAATGTGGAGTCATCATATGACCTCCGAAATCATTTAAATACGATTTTGCAGGGAATATAACGATGTTGAAAGGATAACAAACTTGAGGGACAAAGTCAATGCGAAAGTGCAGAAACACCGGAACGAAAACCACCTGAACAAAATGTAAAACAGGACACAAATCCGTTTTAAAATTGTTCTTGCGTTTCGCATTCTCAGTGATTATATTACCGGTAACAGTTACCGGAAACATTCGTTCATCGCTTCATCCCTCAGAACATCTTCGATCGCTACATCATCACAAGCACTGCGGATCTCTTTATGGATGCGCTGAAATTATTTTCTTTCCAATCCGGCACGATCATTAAAAATTATAACAATTCAGTATCCCGTACATACATCCAAATGCATCTATTCAAAGAAGGGGGGTGATTACACGACAAGCCATTAACAGGATCGTGATTTTTTATCCACACAGGAAGGAGGGTAATCATGAAAAAATGGATCATCGTACTGTGTCTGTTTTGCATCCCGATGATTGGCGCGGGGCAATTGGTTCTCGAAAGTTTCGACACAGAACTGGACACAACCAACTGGACGTGGGAAACCAGCAATGAGGGAACCTATCTCAATGTATCCCTGGAAACCCAGGCTGTCCTCGTCCACGAAGGCGCGGGCGCCATGCGTGTTGAATGGCAAAACCGCTGCTACGACCAGTGGGGCGGATGGATCAACATCATCCACACCCATCCGGACTCTCTGGGTGTTTACGATCTGTCACCCTACACCCACCTGAGTCTCTGGTACTACAACGAAACGCCCCAGTCCAAAGTGGGTAAAGTCCGCTTGCGAATCGTCCTGTACGACGTCGGTCCCAACACCAAT
>CAZDVF010000433.1:0-2403 GCA_964508725.1 uncultured bacterium
GACGTCCGCGGATGAGCACATCCGATCGGTTGACTGCGGCCAGGGGGTAGCCGTCCGAATAGCCCAGCGGCAGGGTGACCATGAGGGTGTCCCTCTCGATTTTAAATTCCCGGTGATACCCGACGCTTTGACCGGGACGCAGCGGCTTGACGTAAATCGCCCGCGTTTTCATCGCCAGGGCCTGCTTCAAATCCATATTGGGCAGGGGCTCGATGCCGTAAAGGGCGTCGCCGGGCCGGACCATGTCCAGAAACGCCGGCGGAAATTTGGCGATGCCCAGGCTGCTGGCTGCGTGGCGGACTCCCACATCAATGCCGGCTTGTTTGGCCTTGTCCGCCAGGGACAGCAGGCGTTTCACCTGGATCGGATCCAGATCCTCTTCCTCAGTGAGCGACGTGAAGATCCCCTGAATCCGGATGGCGGGCATGGCGGCCACCTTCTCGATGAAGGCGAACGCCTTGTCGTGGGGCACGCCGACACGTCCCAGTCCGGTATCCACCTTGATGTGGACCCTGGCCTGCTTGCCCAGTTTTTTTGCGGCAACGGCGAGCCAGTCCACCGCGTCTGAAAACACCGATTGGGAGATGTCGTGCCTGACCAAATCTTCGGCCTGCTGTTTAGAGAATCCACCGAAATTGAGAATTTCGCCAGTGATGCCGCCTGTGCGCAGCGCCACGGCTTCGTACACCTTGACCACGGCGAACTTGTCGATGCCCTCACGCGCGAAGATCCTGGCCGTCTCAACCAGCCCGTGCCCGTACGCGTTGCACTTGATCACAGCCATGACAGGCCGTCCTTCGACCCGTTTGCGGACCTGGGCAACGTTCCAGGCCAGGTTCGCTGTGTTGATCTCAAGCCAGGGATCAAACATGGCATCCGGTGTCATGGTTGCGGCGCTGTCTTGCGTTACGCTGTTTTGCGAAACGCATCCGCTCACAGCGAGACCCAGCGGCGCGGCGCCGGCTGCGACCAGGAAGTTTCTTCTTGAGATGCCATTCATATCACACTCCTTCTGTCTTTGTGAGGACATCCGATAACACGTTGATGCATGCGTCGATTTCGTCCTCAGTGTTGTAGTAGTGCGGCGAGATGCGCAGCGCGGTGGCTGCTTTTTTCTCGTCCATGTCGATCACAGCGTAATCGCGAAGAATGGCGCTGGTGTTGATATTGTGTGACCGCAGCAGCGGGACGAGTTCGCGCGCGTCGTATCCCCTGATTTCTGCAGAGACGATAGCGCAGCGGATTTGGCCCTTGTCCAGAATGCGGATATCCGGAAGCGTCATCAGTTTTTCCCGAAGGGACTCCGCCAGTCCGAACGCCCGTTTGGATGCGCGGTCGATGCCCACGTCGATAGCATACCGGGCCGCGGCGCCCAGACCGAGGACCAGAGCGTAGGCGAATTCCCAGTTCTCGAACCGTCTGGCGTCCGCCCGCAAAAGAAATACATTCGGCTCCTTCCATGCGGCGCCATGCAGGTCCACAAAGAGGGGGGAGGCGTCTTGCTTCAGCATCCGGTCCGACACGTAGAGGAAACCGGCGCCCCGGGGTCCGCGCAGGAACTTACGCGCTGTGGCGGCCAGAAAGTCGCAGCGGAGGTCTTCCACGTCAACCGGAAGCTGACCCACGGCCTGGCAGGCGTCCAGAATAAAGGGGACGTCCTCTTCGCTGCAAATCTGTCCGACAGCACGGGCGTTTTGCACCAGTCCCGAGTTGGTGGGAATCCAGGTCATGAGCACGCATTTGGGGTGATGGGTCCGGACCAGCCGCCGGAGCGAATCAGGATCCACGCCGCCTTCCTCCATGTCCTCAGCGTGTTCGATGCGGATCCCGAACCGCTTGGCAAGATTCAGCAGCATGAGCTGGTTCGAGACGTAGTCCTGACGTGTCGTGACCACCACATCCTCGTGCTCGAAGGGAATCGCGCTCAGAGCCTGGGCTGTGGCGATCGTGGCGTTCTCGACCAGGGCGATGTTGGAGGATTTGGCTCCGATCAGTTGCGCGACAGCTTCGTATGTGGATGTGATTTCCTGTGCTGCCGCGGCTGCGGCCTCGTATCCCCCCATGTGAATTTCACGATCCAGATGCGTGTAAATTGCATCGATTACTGGCCGGGGCATAAGAGCAGCGCCAGCGTTGTTGAGATGAATCCGGTCGGCACAGCCGGGTGTGTCGGCGCGCCATTGGGCAATGGTTTCCTGTAAGGGCGGATGTGGCGTCATGGCATCGTATCCCGTCCGGTTTGATGCAATGAAGAGATTCCGTTCCGAACGATGGAAAACGGAATCTGAAGATATGTGGAATGTCCGCAATCAAAGATACGAAGAAAGGAGCCTGGAAAAAAGGAAAAATCCTCCCGGAGGTTTTAAACCTTTCGGTTACTATGTTATCAAAGTCAGGTTGTGG
>CAZDVF010000434.1:0-2399 GCA_964508725.1 uncultured bacterium
CCGGTGGGCCAGCGGTATGGTGCGTCAGTTCCAGTACGAACAAACCCAGAGCCGGCTGGGCGCCAGTCTGTGGGAGGTGCCCATGCGGTACATAGAGAATTCTCCCATTTTCTGGGCGGACAAAGTCAAGACGCCGGTGCTCATGATCCACAACGATGCGGACGGCGCTGTGCCCTGGTACCAGGGTATCGAGTACATGATGGCTCTGCGCCGTCTGGGAAAGCCGGCCTGGATGTTCAACTACAATGGCGAAGCGCACGGTTTGCGCAAGCGGGTGAATCAGAAGGACTTTACGATCCGCATGGCCGAATTCTTTGATCATTATCTGAAGAGCGCTCCTGAGCCTGAATGGATGACCAATGGCATCCAGGCGTGGGAGAAAGAGGAAGAGATAAAAGAAGAGTAGAGTGGATTGATTTTGGTAAGGCATTCCTGTTTTTGTTTTGTAGAGACGTCCCGTCGGGACGTCTCCAGAGGTTGACGTTTTAAGACGCCCCAGCGCGGGGCGTCTCTACGGGTGAACATTCAATTTTACATTGAGGAGAAACCATGTTAAAACGCGTTGTTCTGTTCGCCTGGATTTTTATCCAGCTGGCGTTTGCGTGTTCGTCACAGCAAGGATCTGTCACGGAAAACACGGCCGATCGACCTGCCATTGGCACGCGCGGCATGGTCAGCAGCGGACATCCGCTAGCTACGGAAGCCGGACTGGACATCCTCCGCCAGGGAGGCAACGCCTTTGATGCGGCTGTGGCGATTGCCGCGGTCCTCAATGTGGTCGAGCCCATGTCGTCGGGTGCGGGCGGATACGGCACCATCGTCACCTATGATGCGAAGAAAAGCGAGGCGCGGTTTCTCAATTGCTCTGCGCACATCCCAAAGTCCGTTGACTCTGACGTATTCCGTGCCCCGACGCCGAATTACGAGGCCAACCGACGCGGCCCCAAGGCCGTGTCCACGCCGGGTAATGTGCATGCCTGGGAAGCCATGTCCCAAACCTATGGCATACTGACGTGGAGCACGTTGTTCGACCGCGCCATCCAACTGGCCGACGAGGGAGTCATTCTTGACGAACGCACGGCGTCCATGATCGGGTATGCGTTCCCGTCGTTTCCGCCGCACGCGCAGGCATTCTACGCCCGTGAAGGCGGACCGTTGAAATCCGGGGACCGGCTCGTCCAAAAAGATCTGGCGAACACCCTCCGATTGATCGCAGACAAGGGCGCGGCGGGATTTTACGACGGCCAGATTGCACGGGCTATTGACGCGGCGGTGCGCGGCGCCGGAGGATTCCTCTCGCTGGACGATCTCCAATCCGCCAAAGCCGAGTGGTGGGAGCCGATCCGTATCCAATACCGCGACTGTGAAATTATCACAGCGTCGCCGCCCGCCACGGCGTTTCCGTCCCTCATCCGTCTGGGGATGATGAGCAGGTTCGACGTTCAGGGATTGGGGCACAATACCGCTGACTATCTCCACCGCTTCGCCGAGGTGACCAAGCACGCGTTCTGGTGCAGGCTGGCCCACGCCGGTGATCCGGATTTGTTTCCGCCGCCGCTGGACAAACTCCTCTCCGAGCCCTACTGGGATGAACAGGTCCGCCGGATCGATCCCTCCAAAGCCAGACCATTCAACTATCCCGACATCGTCCAGCAAGAAGACCACAACACCACACACTTCGTTGTGGCCGACCAGTGGGGCAACATCGTGTGCGCCACACAGACTCTGGGCAATGCTTTTGGCAGCCGCATCATGCCCGAGGGCACGGGCGTATGGCTCAACAATTCGTTGGCATACTGTACTTTCGAGCCCAAGGGCAATCCCATGGACGCGCACGCAGGGCATCACAAGCTGTCCGGAGACTGTCCCACCCTGATCATTCGGGATGGACGCCCCTGGGTCGCCGTGGGCACACCGGGCGGACACACCATCGGGCAGACTGTGCCCCAGATGGTGATGAATGTGGTGGATTTCGGCATGGACATCCAACAAGCCATCGCAGCGCCGCGGATCAGTTTTGTCGAGCCAGACATCCTTGCTGTCGAGGAGACCATCCCCGAAGCCGTCCGAAAAGCCTTGTCTAATTTGGGGCATACGATCCGAACAGCGCGGGGCCTGGGAGACGGCCACGGACTGGCCATCCACTACGATGCCAGTGGTAAGCCCGTCCGGTTCACTGGCGGTTCGGATCCGCGGGGCGCGGGCCTGGCGAAGGGATTGTGAGGTCAAAGCTGGAAGGCAAGGGGCAGGGGACGAGAGCGAACTGATTGATGTGTCCCTCATGTTTTTGGAACGGCATTTCCTTCAGCAACAAAAAAATTGTTTCATCCTGGTGGAGCAGCTCATTGATTGATCTTCAAACCACTAGCTCAGCCAGTGGTTCTCGATCCTAAACTGGA
>CAZDVF010000435.1:0-2379 GCA_964508725.1 uncultured bacterium
TCGGCGTCGAAGGACCGTCCCTGCACAATCTCCATCTGCATGGTTTCGATATAATCGAAATCGGCGATGGTGTACCGCACGAGCGACTGCAGGTCGGGATCCTTGCCTTCCCATTCCACACCGGACTTGAAATCATCGTTGTAGGGCGCGCTGTGACTCGCCGTGACGCTCAGGATGTCGGGATGTTTGAGCAGCTCCGCCTTGTAAGCCTCAAACCGGGAACGCAGAGACTGAGTCATGGGTAGTTGAACGATGTGCGCCGGATTGTATCCCAATGGCCGGTTCTGGAGAAAATGCAGTTGACGGTAGACGATGACGGTGCTGGTGATGAGCAGCACAGAGATGGTAAATTGTCCGACCACGGAAACAACGCGGAAAGGGGAGCGTGAACCCATATCCGACCGGGTCTTCAATGTTTCGATGGGCTTCCTCGCGCTGATGAAAAACGCCGGATAGGTTCCCGACAGGAAACCGACTCCGATGAAGATCAGGATGAAGGTGCCGATTAAAGAAAGGTTTTCGACGGTGAAAAATTCCATCTGTTTTACGGTCCAGTGATTGAGCACGGGCAAGGCGATCCACGCCAGCAAGACGGATAGAAGCATGGCGAAGGTCGACATGGTGAGCGATTCCCCGATGAACTGCCAGATGAGGTGGATGCGATGCGCACCCATGACCTTGCGAAGTCCTGCCTCGCGCATGCGCGCGGCTGCGCAGGCGGTGGCCAGGTTCATATAATTGACGCAGGCGATGAGCAGGATGAACACAGCGATCACGGAGAAGATGGTGACATAGGCCCTGCGGCCGAATTCGAGATGTACGTCGGTGACCGGCA
This sequence comes from uncultured bacterium, assembly GCA_964508725.1. Lineage (GTDB taxonomy): Bacteria > Zhuqueibacterota > QNDG01 > QNDG01 > DSAB01 > CAZDVF01. The sequence continues at coordinate 836 of CAZDVF010000435.1, forward strand.
AAAGATCGACCTTGAAGGTGCCGGGCAGGGGACTGGGAAAGTTGGCGTTCAATGATCCGGCGATTTTTTCACGGAGCGCTCCCACATCCGTCTTGGCATCCAGAAGGACGTAGGAGGGATCGGACCAGTTCCAGTTGTCGGTCATGGGATCGTTCAAGGGCGCGGTGAAATCCAGCTGGAGATGGGAGTTGGCCGGAATGGCGACGACGCCCGTAATGACGAGCTGCTGCCGATTGTTCAAGGTGAGGACTTTGCCCAAGGGATTCTCATCGCCAAAATACTTATCCGCCATCTCTGTTGAGATGACGAGGCCCGTCGGATTCTGCAAAGCCGTCTCCGGATCGCCGTAGACAAAAGGAAAACTGAACATGGTAAAAAGGGAGCGGTCCACGAGGTTCACGTTGTCTTCATAGAAGAGAATCTCCTCTCCCGATTCTTTCTCATACTTGAAAAAGCACGTCATCATCACCGGAAGCTCGAGGATGCGGGTTTGCGCTCGGATCTCGGGATACTGGGATTTCAGGATGGGCGCCAGGGCGTAGGGCACGTTGGGATCCAGACTCCCGTTGGGATGCGTAATGGTGAGCAGGTACAAATTATCCCTTTCAGCCAGGAAGTGATCGTAGCTCAACTCGTCCCGAACCCAAAGTGCGATGAGGATGAAGCAAGCCATGCCCACGGTCAGCCCGAGTAGGTTGATGGCGGCGAACAGTTTGTTCCGGATGATGTTTCTCCAGGCGATCTTCAAATAACTTTTCAACATGATTGCTTTCCTGTAAATTGTGCTATGAATGAAATGGGGGACGGATCTCATCACCTGCCTACTGTACCATCGCCTCGTTTTCTTCAAACCTAGCTCCCCAACAAGCAGCTCGAACTCCTCTTCCAAATCTCCCAGAGCCGGCGACTGACTATACCGCAACAGCAGCCGATTCAGAATCCACCTCACCAAATGAGGGGGATCATTCTTTATCTTCATTTCCAGTCTCCTGTCACCCTATTCATACCGCAAACTTTTAACCGGATCTGCAAGCGCTGCTCTGATAGCCTGATAAGCAACTGTTGAGAAACCTATGAACAACACGATGAGTGCTGAAAGGGCAAACGGAAAAACCGTCAAAGAAATACGATACGGAAAACCTTGCAGCCATCGATGAAGCAGGAAATATGCTGCCGGCCAAGCCAAGACATTGGCCACGATGACCAATAGAAGAAGCTCCCTGCTGAGCAAAAAAACAATACCCGGTGCAGAACCACCCAGTATTTTGCGAATACCGATTTCTTTCGTCCTCTGCTCTGCCGTGAAGGAAGCCAGCCCGAATAGGCCGAGGCAAGCGATAAAAACAGTTAAAAGTGTGAAAGAGGAAAAAATCTCTCTCGATCTTTCAATATCTTGAAACTGATTGTCGAACGTATCTTCCAGAAAGAACGATTCGAAGGATTGCCCCGGAAAGAGCTGCTTCCATTTCTGTTCTATAAAACTCGCGGTGCCTGCCACATCTTCCGGAGAAGTATCTATTATTGTCAGAGGCCATTTTTGTTCA
>CAZDVF010000436.1:0-2374 GCA_964508725.1 uncultured bacterium
TCGATCAGCGACGCGGCCGTGGCTGCCCTCACCGCCCGGACAGCCGCTGAAGGCGCCTTCCTCAATGTTAAAATCAATCTGGCGGACATCAAAGATCAGACATTCTGCGCCAGTACTTTGGATGAAGCGCAGGCCATCCGAAAAAACGTGGTCAGCCACACTGAAGAAACAGTTCGACTGGCCGAACAAACAATGACATAAGGCGATTACAATCCAGTCGATGCATCGGAGTGAAGCAGTTTGAAACGATGAGGAGAAATCCAGCCATGAAACGACACGGAGTACAAACCATTAGCCAGCACAGGGGATGGACAGGTTTTGCGATCCTCATCCTGATTGTTGTGTGGACAATCCCCATTCTAGCGCAGCAAAGCAGCGGACTGGATATCCTCACACCGGAACAGACACTAAACATCAAGCGCATCGGAGACCTTCAGATCTCACCCGACGAAACGCGCATCGCCATGGTCGTCACTGAACCGGTCAAGGGCACATCCAGCAATAGAGACATCTGGATCCTCAATATGAAATCGGGAAAAACAATTCGTTTCACTGCGTCGGAGAAGTCGGACAATCGCCCGCGGTGGTCTCCTGACGGCAAGATACTGGCCTTTCTTTCGGGACGGACGGACAAGACCCAGATCCATGCCATCCGGGCGGACGGTGGAGAAGCCGAAGCGCTGACTGACAGTAAAACCGGCGTTCAGTCATTCGAGTGGTCACCTGATGGCAAGAAGATCGTGTACATGGCATCTGAGCCGCCGACAGAAGACGAGGAACAAAAGAAGAAGGATAAGGATGACGTCCGCGTGGTCGACTTGGACGACAAACCGTCACGGCTGTGGGTATTCGATGTCGAAGCAAAGGAGACGAGCCAGTTGACAAAAGGTGAATGGCGGATTTCCTCCTACTGCTGGACGCCTGACGGCAGCGCTCTCATTGTCTCGGCTACGGACATCAACCATCCAGAGTTGGAGACAAACCGCATCTTTCGCCTCGTCCTTGCGGATGGTGCATTTCAGGAAATCGCCAATCCTGTCAAGCCCTTTGGAAACATCAGGCTTTCGCCCGACGGACAGACCATCGCCTTCACCGGTCCGCATGGAGACGGTCCGACAACACATGACCTCTTCATCATGCCTGTAACCGGCGGTGAACCTAAAAATCTGACCAACGCCTCCATCGATCGACCTGTTGACAAGCATGCCTGGCGTGACGACAATTCCATCTTCTTCAAAGTCAGCGACGGCTTTGCCACCCGGTTTTATAAAACTGACCTGAAAGGAAAGTGCCAGGCGTTCAAGCCTCTGGATGTCGAACCGTCCGGTTCATTTGTCCACGGGAAAAAATATCTGGCATTCGTGGGTGAAACGGCCACCCGGATGCCCGAACTTTACATCACACGGGAAGATGGTGTCGCAGACAAACTCACCGATTTCAACAAGGCGTGGAACGACATTCCGCTGGTTGAGCCGGAACTGGTCACCTACACAAGCTTTGACGGAACAGTCATCGAGGCGTCTCTCTATCGGCCTGCAGACAATTCGGACGGAAATCCAACCCGTGCGGTCATCCTGGTGCACGGCGGACCGGCCGGCCGCTGGTCAAACCGGTTTCACGCCTGGACTCAGCTTCTGGTTCAGCGGGATTTTGTTGTGCTCAATCCCAATATTCGTGGATCGACGGGCTACGGCCACGGCTTCATGACCGCCAACCGCCGCGACTGGGGCGGCGCCGATTTTAAGGATGTGATGGCAGGCGCGGATTTCCTGATCGAAAAGGGAATTGCAGACCCGGATCGCATCGGCATCGGCGGCTGGTCGTACGGCGGATACATGGCGGCCTGGGCAGTGACCCAGACCGACCGGTTCAAAGCCTCGATATCCGGCGCGCCCATGACCGATCTGGCCAGCGAATACGGTACTGAATCGGCGGGCATCAACGCCTATGACACCTGGTACATGAGCAGCCCGTACGAGAATCAGGACCTGTTCGTCAGTCAATCTCCCGTGACCCACGTGCGGAACGTCAAGACACCAACCCTGCTGATTACAGGAGAAGAGGACCGCACTGATCCCATCGGCCAGTGCCAGCAGTTCTACCGGGGACTCAAACGGTACAACGTGGAAACACAGTTCATCATCTATCCGAGAGAGGGCCACGGAATCCGTGAGGAAAAGCACCAGATCGATCTTCTCAACCGCGTCATCGACTGGTTCGAAACATACGTGAAGTAATCGACGGACGTCATGTCTGTCTTTGCGATCCCGACCGAATCGGGAAAAGCAACCTCTATCATTCAATCCTCCCGGAGGTTTTAAACCTCAGGGAGGAAAGAACCAAATCAACTCTATTTGACCATCAACATCTTCCC
>CAZDVF010000437.1:0-2368 GCA_964508725.1 uncultured bacterium
ATCCTGAATCCCATTCACCGCAGTCTGAACTGCATTATTTCAAACAGAAGGTCGGCGCGGGTGCGGATAGCGCCATTACGCAGTATTTTTATAACCCGGACAGCTATTTCAGATTTATCGACGATTGCAAACGGATGGACATCGAAGTGCTGCCACCCGATGTGAATGAAAGCCGAACAGAGTTCACCGTATCGAACGGCGCTATCCGATTCGGCCTGGGCGCAGTGAAAAATGTAGGCCGTGGCGCGATTGAATCAATCATAGAGGGCCGCCGGACAAACACCTCGTATCAGACTCTTTTTGATCTGTGTCCTTCCGTAGATCTGAGGCTTGTCAACCGGAAAGTCATGGAGAGCCTGATCCAATCTGGCGCTATGGACAGCCTCGAAGGAACGCGCGCCCAGAAGATGGCGATTCTCGACAAAGCCTTGAGTATGGCCCAGGCGGTTCAGCAGAGCGCCAACTCAGGACAGACGTTTATCTTTGAGGATACCGAAACCCAGGCGGATCTCTATCCCGATTTGCCGCAGATTGAGCCCTGGACACAGGCTGAAACCCTTCGGCGCGAGAAAGAGTTGTTGGGTTTTTATGTGTCCGGACATCCACTGGAGCGCTACAGTGATGAGGTACGGGCATTCACAACGATACACCTGACAAATGTGGATGACATCCCCTCGGGAACCACTGTCCGTGTCTGCGGCATTATCACCGAGATGCGCATCCATCTCGACCGGAAGAGCAATCCCATGGCCTTTTTCACTGTCGAAGATTTTAATGGCACCATTCGAGTGATTGCGTTTTCGGATATTTATGAGAAACATCGTTCTCACATCGAAAAAGACCACATGGTTGTCGTGTGCGGCAAGCTGGACCGCAAAGGAGAAGGGGAAGAGGCGTCACTGTTGACCTCTGAAGTCACACTGCTCAGCGAAGCACGCGATGCTCTTACCAAGCGACTGGCTCTTGCCCTGGAAACGGGAGTCATTTCAGAAGAGACACTCGTCAGGTTGACACTGTTGCTCGACAAATTTCCTGGACTCTGTCCTGTCTATCTTAGTATTGTCACGCCTGAAGGGAAAGAACTGCTGCTGAAGTCCCGCAAATTCCGAGTCAAACCCGATCGCGATTTGATCAAGGATCTCCGCCTGGTCCTTGGCAGAGACAATGTCTGGATCGAGGGGTGATATTCTGATCCTTCAATGGGGTTAATTTGGATCAACGATTCATCAAGATGCATCAAGATCGGATCCGAGTGGTCTATCTGGTTCTTGCGTGCATGGCTGCTTTTTTCGGGATAACCAATATTATTCGTCTCAACCGATCTCCAACGGATGCATGTACATGGCGCGACACGGATAAAGGCGTCACAATCACTTATGTTGAAACAGGGAAGAGCGCTGATGAAGCTGGACTGCGTTCTGGAGATATTATTCTGCGCATTGCGGAAGAGAATGCAGTCACCGGTTACAGAGCACAGCAGATTCTCGATCGTCAAGAAGTGGGTGGGGCGGTACCCTATCTCATCTACAGAGACGGCAGCCTGTTCGAGAAATCAGTTGTCTTGATTCGACGCGGGCTGCCGCTTTTCTTCACCATCATGAGCGCTGTGGGTTTCGTATACTGGATCGTTGGATTATGGATCGTCTGGATGCGTCCACGTGACCCCAAAGCCCGCGTCCTTTTTGCGCTTTTTATCAGTTTCATGCTGTTCTGGACCCTCAATATCGTTGCGCCCCACCGCGGTGTGATGCGGCTGATGATCCTTTTTCTGCATGCTACGTCATTCACGACAATTCCATCTCTTTTTCTGATGTTTTTTCTTCTCTATCCGACGCGTCATCCTGCTTTAGATCGCAGGCCGTGGATTCGCTATGTCATCTTTTCACCAACTGTCTGGGTTCTGATTCTGTTCATTTTAGCTTTGGTTTTCCACATGCCATCGCCGGTCAACTTCTTTTTTGGTTTTGGATTGTGGGGTATCTATTTTACATTGGGCATGCTTCGGTTACACCAAAGCTTTAGGAAAACCGAAAATTTTCAGATAAGACGACAGATCCGTGTTTTGCACACGGGTTTGGCCATCGGTTTAGCGCCGGTTTTTGTATTGATTCTTCCCAGTATTTTGGGATATCAGTTTCCATTGAGTCAATACAGCGCACTACTGATGTTGTGCATCCCTGTGGTATTTGCTTACACAGTAGTCCGTCATCGGCTGATGGATATTGACTTCATCATCCGAAAAAGCTTTGTCTACACCCTGTTGACAGGTTTGATTGCCGGATTTTACTTCTTACTCATCCAGGTTGTGGAGCGACTGTTGCAATCTGTGGGCAATCCTGCGGGAACTGTGACTCTGGCGCTGGCAACG
>CAZDVF010000438.1:0-2346 GCA_964508725.1 uncultured bacterium
TATCCATCCGTTCTGTGCATCAACAAACATCACTGCCCAATGGGGATCACTTGACCCAAAATGATAATGATCTTGAAGCCATGTCTCACCGCCATTTGTTGTTCTGAGAACGCCCCCCCCCATCCCACAACCCACACATGTTGTGCATCAAGAGCGAAAACGCCATTCAGCCTTCCCCCATCAGACTGTGCCTGAACACGCCAGGTTCGTCCTCCATCCGTGGTTTTGTAAATGTTCCCATTCCACCCTGTCACCCAGCCGATCTCCCGGTTGATAAAATCGACATCAGAAACCGTGTGCAGAGTGAATCCCCTTGCGACGTGATTCAGCGTTTTGCCGCCATCTGTGGTGCGCGACAAACCAACCCATCCAAGCATCGGAGTAAAAAAGTAATACGGATTCAAGGAGTGATCATGAAACATGAACTCCCACGTCACCCCGCTGTCCCTGGTGAGATAAACACCCCTCCCACCCAGTGTGGCGAATCCTGTCTTTTCGTCGATAAAAAAAAGATTCCTAAATATGTTACCGATTTCAAGCTCAGATTGCTTTGTCCACGTTTCGCCTCCATCCACAGTGCTCCACAGCTCCCGACCCGATAAAATCCATCCGTGACGCTCATCAACAAAAAAGATTTTACTTGAATACAATGGCGAATTGGGATGCAGTTTCCAGGTCTTTCCCCCGTCTGCTGTGATATGGAGCTGACGGCTGCCTCCTAACAAACCGTTCAGCGTGTCAAAAAACACGAAAGTCATAAGACGGCCGTAACTGATTGTATTATCAGACACTTTTACCCAGTTCTCTCCGCCGTCAGTTGTGTAGTAAAGTGCTCCTTCTGTAGTGCCGGCCCAGCCATGCTTTGAATCGACAAACATGATCTCTTTAAAATATTCATGTTGAGAAAGAGCCAATTGCTCTGTCCATGTTTTGCCCCCATCCGATGTATGGAATATGGAGGATAATCCCACATCCTCCCGGAAGGTTGTCCAGCCTTCCTGTGCGTTAATGAAATCAATGTCCTCACAGTAACCTCGATCCATCCCGGTATACTGCACGTCCCAGGTGTTGCCTCCATCCGTTGTATGCACAACAGTTCCTGCGCTGCATCCAAACCAGCCAGTGTGTTGATCGACAAAATCGATGCATTCCACATTATCGGCTATTGGCAGCGGATTCTGCCATTCCCATTGTTGCGCTAAGAGACTGCCGGTTGGGGAAAGAATGAGAATCGCAACCATCATGTATTTTTGACTGAGCGATTTCATCTGATCCATTCTGAGGAAAACCGATGACCTTGTTTATCTCTTGCAGCTGCAAGTTATGGGGAGAAGGTGTGTTGGCAAGATGTGCGAGAAAAGACACTGATCTGCAAAATATACAATTTATAAGACGGCTTGTCAAGATTTTTTCGCATTTCTTTGCGATCCCGACGAAGTCGGGAGAAGCAATCACGGTCATTTCAATCGATTGCCAATTCTGCCATACCGGAACCTTACTCTTTGATAGAATTGTAGGACGTCTCGGGATCGCAGAGACAACATGGTTGCCGAGAAATGCAATGCATCCAATGATGCGAAAGTTCAGTAAAAAAGGGTTTGCAGAGCTTTTAAAACCACCATTCTCTAAAACCTGCACATTACAGGCTGAGCGCTTCGGACAAATGGCCAGCCACGACATCCAGATCGCGGGTCGGAATCGTCAGTGGCGGAAGCAGCCTGAGCACAGTTTTCCCGGCTGGAAGCGCCAGCACGCCCAGGCCCATCAATGTCTGCAAGTATGGCTGCACGCTTGTTTTCAGTTCTATGCCAATCATCAGACCGAGATGCCGAATCTCGCGGATCACAGGTGCGTCGATCGCCCGAAGCTGACGGATGAACGCATCCCCCTTCTCCCGCGCCTGTTCGTCGAGTCTGTGGCGAATCATGAAATCAATGGCCGCGAGCGCCGCGGCGCAAACCAGCGGATTCCCCCCGAACGTGGAGCCGTGCTTGCCCAGCGGGACCGACACCTTGTCCGAACAAAGGACAGCGCCCGCCGGCAGTCCGCCTGCCATGGCCTTGGCCAGGCACAGGATATCCGGTGAAACGCCAACATGCTCGCACGCGAACATCCGGCCCGTGCGGCAAAAACCGGTCTGCACCTCGTCCAGGATGAGGAGGATTCCCTTTTCGTCGCACAGAGTTCGGACAGCGCAAAAAAAGTCCGCGTCGCCAATGTGCACACCGCCCTCGCCCTGCACAACCTCCAGGAGTACACCTGCCGTCCGATTGGTGACGGCGGCCTCCAGCTTGTCAAAACGGTTAAATGGAACGTGGGTGAATCCGGGGATCAGCGGCTCAAAAC
>CAZDVF010000439.1:0-2294 GCA_964508725.1 uncultured bacterium
TATTTCTAACGAATCCTGTTTGGATATTTCACTCATAACATGTATATTTCAAAATTCAGCGGATCGTTTTATCAGGATTTGACGTAAAAAGATCAACCGCGAGACAGAATATGGATGCCAAATCCAAAACATCTGGCCGGATTCGTATCAACATCCAGCTTAAAATCACATCGCTGATCCTCTTTCTCGTAATTCTCATGATGGGAATCATCACCTACGTTTTCACCATTCGCGAGCTGAAACTGCAACGCGAACAGGTTACGCTGCGCATGCAACGACTTGCCAGCAATATAGCCACCATCCGCTCTGTCGAAACCCAGGACTGGGACACCTACCAAACCTACATCGACAACCAGATTAATCTGAACCAGGATATTGTCTACATCGCTATTTTCGACGAGCAAGGCGATCTGAAAGTCCATGCATTGAATGCAGACTGGATTGACATCGACCCGTCACAACCCTTTGACTCCCGCGTACAATCTCACATTGTCCGGCAGCTGGATCAAAGGCAGATAGCGGAAGAAAGCCGTCGTGACCTTGAATCACAATCGGTGAACATCGTGCTTGGCGGGCAGAATTCCGGCAAAGTAAACGTGGGTTTCTCTCTGGTCGAACTCAACGACCAGATGCAGTACAACCTGTTCCGAAACCTCCTTCTCGGCGGCGTATTCAGCCTGCTGGCCATCTGTGTATCCATCATCATGAGCCGGCGGATTGTGAATCCTCTCAAGCAATTCACACAAGCGATGCTCAAGATTTCTCACGGAGATGTTGACCAAAAGCTGGACATCAAAACACGGGATGAAATCGGCGAAATGGCCCACACTTTCAACTTTATGACCAAGGGCCTGCGCGAAAAACGGTGGATTGAAACCCTGACGCGCAAGCTGGGTTTTACCGTTGAGCTTGACCACATCGCCCACCTGCTCACCGATACGATCGCCGCCGCGCTGGAAGCCAAGGCCGCCCTCCTCTTCATTCGCAGCAGACATGACCAGGCCGTCTGGCCCTGTGTCAGTTGTGTGTCCAGCGGTATCAGTGTTCAATCACTTAGACAAAACACTGCAATGGAAGTCATTCACACCCTGTCTGAAGGAGGGAAAGCACAAATCGGCCCTCTGACAGACTTTCCAAGTCTGGAAGCCCATCTGGCGCAACTTGAGGCATTTGGCGACAACGCACTCATTTACCCCATCGCCATAAAAGACGATATGCTGGGATTATTCGTTCTGGGTGATGGACAAACTGGCGTCCCTTACACAGATGAGGAACGCACATTTCTGATGACGCTTCTGGCTCAGGGCGGCATGGCGATTGAGAATGTTCTGCTGATGGAAGACCTGACGGAACAGGAACGTCTCAAGCGTGAGCTTGAAATCGCCCGTAAAGTGCAGGCCGGTTTGTTGCCTCAGTGGACACCGACTATCGAAGGGCTGGATATTGACGGCATCTGCCAGCCGGCTACAGAAGTGGGGGGCGACTATTTTGACTACTTCCCTGTGGACGACCACACACTGGGCATTGTCATCGCCGATGTCACAGGCAAAGGCACCTCGGCAGCGTTTCACATGGCTGTGGTCAAAGGGATGATGCTCTCTCTGGCATCAGTCTTCACGTCTCCCAGACAACTGTTGATCGAACTGAATCGAAAGCTGTTCAGACTCATGGATCGGCACATGTTTGTCACCATGAGCTACGCACTCATCGATACGAAACACAATATAATGACATTCGCCCGGGCCGGTCACTGTGCCCTGATCAATAAAAATTCATTAGATTCGGACGTTGAACTCATCATTCCCGAGGGAATCGGTCTCGGTATGGGAAAAGGACACACGTTCGATGATAACATCACAGAAAAGGTCATCCACTTGAACAGGAACGATCTCTTTATCTTCTACACCGACGGGATCTCCGAAGCGATGAACAATCAGCGAGAAGAGTATGGTGAAGAGCGGCTCATCCAAACGATCGAAACGACAGAGCAGCAGGACGCGCAAACCATCCGAAATCATATCCTCAAATCGGTCCAGGACTTCACACAAGACGCTGTCCAGCATGACGACATCACCATGGTGGTGCTCCGTGTCAGGTAATTTTGTCGCAAACCCTAGCAAGAGGAGGCATATCGGAATGAACAACCGATTGCTGGTATCCACTTTGATTTTAATCCTGTGTGGAATGACCTGTCAAAAAGCAGACGATTCCAAGCGGCGGATTCGGTTGTCAGAACAATCCACCGTCACTCGGACAGATGACCAGTTGACCACGACCATTCATCTGGAACCGGC
>CAZDVF010000440.1:0-2293 GCA_964508725.1 uncultured bacterium
ATCAGGACTCATCCTGTTCCTCGGCAACCAGGACAGCCCCATGAACTACCCGGCGAATCCCTACCCCTTCCGGCAGGACAGCTCCTTCCTCTACTTCTGGGGGCTGGATCTTCCCGGACTGGCAGCGGTGATCGATGCCGACTCGGGCCGCGAGACCCTCTTTGGTGCAGACTTCACAGTGGATGACATTGTGTGGATGGGGCCACAGCCAACCGTCGCGCGGCTGGCAGAATCGGTCGGCGTCGCGGTGTCCGCTCCAACCGACAAACTGAAAGATGTTATCCGCTCTGCTCTGGAGCAGAATCGGGCTGTCCACTTTCTGCCGCCGTACCGGGCAGAAGCTCTGATCCGGATCGAGGAGCTGACGGGCATTCCTGTGAAAAACGTGAAGACGGCCGCATCCGAAGACCTGATTCGCGCGGTGGTGGCGCAACGGTCCGTCAAATCCGCCGAAGAGATTGCAGAGATCGAGAAGGCGCTGGAGATCAGCGTTGAGATGAACCGGCTTGCTATGAAGATGTCGCAGCCCGGACTGATCGAACAACAGGTGTGCGGCGCGGTTGAGGGGCTGGTGCTTGCACGCGGGAGCGGCGTGTCGTTCCCTGTCATCTTCTCCATTCACGGTGAGACGCTGCACAATCATCACCACGGAAATGTGATGAAAGAGGGTGATATCCTCATTCTCGATTCGGGCGCCGAGTCGCCCCTGCACTACGCCAGCGACATCACGCGGACGTTTCCGGTCAGCGGGACGTTCACCCCGATGCAGAAGGATGTGTACAATGTCGTCTTCTCCGCGCAGATCGAAGCGATCGCAGCCATGGCGCCGGGCGTGCCGTTCAAAGGCGTGCACATCCGCGCAGCCACGGTCATGGCCGAGGGCCTGAAGGGGCTGGGCTTTCTCAAAGGCAATGTGGAGGATGCAGTGCGCGAGGGGGCGCACGCGCTCTTCTTTCCCCACGGCCTTGGCCACATGATGGGGCTGGATGTTCACGACATGGAAAATCTGGGCGAGAATTTTGTGGGGTACGACGAGAGCGTGGAGCGCAGCGACCAGTTCGGACTGGCCTATCTCAGGCTGGCCAAAAAGCTTCAGCCCGGTTACGTGGTCACTGCGGAGCCGGGGATCTACTTCATTCCCGAACTCGTGGCCCAGTGGAAGGCCGAGAACAAGCTTGCCGATTTTATCGCTTACGACAAGGTGGAGGCCGCGCTGGGATTCGGCGGCGTGCGCATCGAGGACGATGTGCTGATCACCGAGAACGGATACCGGGTGCTGGGCAAGCCCATTCCCAAAACTGTGGAGGATGTGGAGGCCGCTTGCCACGGGTGAGCAGGATAATGAATATTTTTCCCTGATGACATGGGGATTCTGTCCATCTCGCGCGTCTTAAACAGTGAGATTCCGATTCACCTTTTGATCCAATACTTTTTTGACAGCATTATGAAGATCTAAAGCCGCGGATCTTGGGTAGGCTGTTTCTTTTCAGGAGAGGCAGACAGCATCATGAGACTCAAGCATCACGGACTGACTTGAAGAGCCGGGCTTTCGGGACGCAGTGCGCGTCCTGTCAGAGTTCGGCTTTTTTATGTTTTTACACCGGCGGTCTCAGAAATTTAAAAGGAAGCGTATGGTGTCTTTGCGATCTCGACAAGCCAGATGTGATGTTCCATCTATTTGCAGAGACACCCCGATGGGTCGTTTCGCAGGTGGGGGTGATATGCATATCACCCGGATCATTTTGAAGGTGCCACTTTCTTTGAAGAAAGTGGCGCAAAGAACCTCGGCTGACGGAAAATCTCCTGCAATGCGCTTTCACTCACTGAAGGCATGAAACTCACCCGGCTTCGCCGGATTTGGACAGACATGCCTTCCCCGACTGCCGCTGGCAGCCGGGCGCTCGTTCATCTGCATTGCCGGGCCGGAGATTTTCCGAATGCCGATCTGAAGAGAATAGATTCCCAACACATGAAGGAGAAAATGATGCAAAAGTGCACACGATGGTTTGTCCTTCCGCTGTTTTTAATGGCGGTTTCTCTGCTTGCTCAGACTAGTGATCTCCAACGGTTGGATGAGATGCGATTTCCCCCGGGGATGGCTGATCGGCTGTTCCGTGAAAATGCGAGGGAACCCAGCCAGATCACTGCGACCGGTGACAGTTGGAATGTGGAACTCATCGGCCGATGGGCCAACGGGCCGTGTCATGCTGTGGATGTGGTTGGGAGTATCGCCTATTTCGGCAATGGGGGGTATCTCGAGATCGTCGATTTTTCCGATCCGGCGCATCCTGTG
>CAZDVF010000441.1:0-2289 GCA_964508725.1 uncultured bacterium
GACAAATCCCGCATTCAAGAATTGATCATGTGAGGTCAAACACGTATGACTACCAAGGACATCCAGAAAACACCACATTTCATCCGCAACATCATCCGCGATGATTTGAAAACTGACAAATGGGGAGGACGTGTGCACACTCGTTTCCCCCCGGAACCAAACGGATATCTCCATATCGGCCATGCAAAATCCATCTGCCTGAATTTCGGCCTGGCGCAAGAGTTTGGTGGCATGTGCAATCTTCGCTTTGACGACACGAATCCGACCAAAGAAGAAGATGAGTACGTCGAAGCCATCCAAGGGGATGTGCGCTGGCTGGGTTTTGACTGGGGCGATCGAGTGCTCTATGCTTCTGATTATTTTCAGCAAATGGTCGACTATGCCATTGCGTTGATTCAGAAAGGAGTGGCATATGTTTGCGACTTGACGGCTGATGAAATTCGTGAATACCGTGGGACGCTGACCGAACCGGGGAAGGAAAGCCCACACCGAAACCGGTCCATCGAAGAAAATCTGGATCTCTTTCAGCGGATGCGCGCAGGTGAGTTTCCCGACGGATCGCGAACCCTGCGAGCCAAGATCGACATGGCGCATCCCAATCTTAATATGCGCGATCCTGTCATGTACCGGATCCTTCATGCTGCGCACCACAGAACGGGCGAGACGTGGTGTATCTACCCCATGTACGACTGGGCGCACGGACTTGAAGATTCCATCGAGCGAATCACCCACTCTATTTGCACTCTGGAGTTCGAAGATCATCGGCCGCTTTACGACTGGTTTCTCGACGCGCTTGAGGTCTACCATCCCCAGCAAATTGAATTTGCGCGTCTGAACCTCAGCCACACGATTATGAGCAAACGGAAGCTGCTTGAACTCGTTCGCGAAAAGATTGTCTCCGGATGGGACGATCCCAGAATGCCCACAATTGCGGGGCTCAGACGGCGCGGTTACACACCTGAGGCGATCCGCACGTTCTGTGAGCGGATCGGTGTGGCAAAGCGCGACAGTATGGTGGACGTGGCCCTACTCGAGCACTGCCTCAGGGAGGACTTGAATCAGCGTGCCCCGCGGGTCATGGCTGTGCTCCGTCCTCTTCGTGTTGTCATCGAAAACTATCCTGAAGACCAAACCGAAGAGCTGGATGCCATCAACAATCCCGAAGATCCGTCTGCCGGAATGCGCAAGGTGCCGTTTTCGCGCGTTCTCTGCATTGAGCGGGAGGATTTCCGTGAAGATCCGCCGAAGAAATTTTACCGCCTTGCTCCGGGACGCGAAGTCCGTCTGCGGTATGCCTACTTTATCACATGCCGCGATGTGGTCAAGGATCCAGCCACCGGGGAGATTGTGGAGCTCCGCTGCACCTACGATCCGGCAACGCGCGGGGGCGATGCGCCCGATGGACGCAAGGTCCAGGGAACCATTCACTGGGTGTCGGCAGCCCATGCACTGACAGCCGGGGTCCGCCTCTACGAACATTTGTTCAAGGATCCCGATCCGGCAAATTTGTCCGACAATACAGACTGGAAGGACTGCATCAATCCCGATTCCCTTAAACTGCTCACATCCTGTCAAGTTGAACCGAGTCTGGCCGATGTAAAAATCGGAGACCGCTTTCAGTTTGAGCGTCAGGGTTATTTCTGTGTCGATCCTGACTCGACTCAGGGGAAACCGGTTTTCAACCGGACGGTCTCATTGCGCGATACGTGGGCCAAGATCGAGAAAGCCCAGCAGCAGAAATCAAAATCGGCTCGCCCGGCCACATCTCCATCAGAGTCTGAGTTGTCGCCGCCAACCATGAAACCGGAAATAACCATTGCCGATTTTGCCAAGCTGGATCTCAGGGTTGGCTTGATTTTAAAAGCCGAGCTTGTACCCGACGCAAAAAAGCTCATCCGACTTGAGGTGGAAGTGGGGGAGGACCGGCCGCGACAGATTTTTGCCGGCATTCGGTCCGCCTATCCGCAGCCCGACATCCTCATCGGGAAACAGGTCATCGTGGTCGTCAATTTGAAACCGAGACAAATGTCTTTCGGTGTTTCCGAGGGTATGGTGCTTTCCGGTGGCGACGGCGATCGGATTTTTGTAACGACATTCGATGGCAGTCTGAAACCGGGCGATTCAGTGACGTGAAGCCGCAAGTCTTAAAACCACTGAGGACACTGAAAGGAAAGAAGTAGTTGGATGACTCCCGAGTTTTTTACTTACCTGTCTGCGGGAACGATTTCTTTCGATTTCGATCTGTTCTTTAAACACTGTTCAGGCTAATCCAAGTAAAAGGAATCTGTG